>JBBRQV010000126.1:0-9594 GCA_038225955.1 Ignavibacteria bacterium
ACAGATTTACGATAAAGTCTTTTTTTATATTAAGTTTTCTGTTCCCAAGACTTAATTGTTTCATTATAGAATATACTGCTGCAATAATCGCAGGGTTTTTCGAAGTCAATTCGAAATCGTGAATTCGGTTTGGTTTTGTTAATCCACTCATGATTAAAATGTTTAATTTTTAAAATTATATATTTATTTCCTGCAGCCAAGTTTGAAAATTAAAATATTTATCCAATGAACTTTCATTGGTGATTTTCAAGTTGTCAGCGTTGGTATTTTTAAATTTCTTATTGCTTAATTTATTTTTAGCTTTCAGCAAAGCATTTTTAATATTTTTCAGTTCCCTTTGTTTGAAAAAATTATGCTCACACATTTGTTTATGCCACGTACTCAGTAGAAATAAATCATACAATTCAATTGGCTCGACTGATTTTGTAATGAAAGATTTCCTCAGAGTAACTGACAAGGAAGCTTGAGGGCAAAGAGTTAATACCCTGGTGTTGCACATGTAATCATTCAAATTATATGAACTGATAATGCTCTTAAAAACTAAAGGGTTAAATAAAGTATCTGTCTTATAGTAATTCAGATAAATTTTAAATTTGATTTTTTTATCGCTTTCGGAATCTAGAATTTTATCTGATGAAATTTCAAATATGAATTTTTCATTCGAAGGATTATGTATTTTAACCGCATATCCTTCCAATTCTAATTTGTGTTTAACGGCAGAGTTTACAGCATAACATTCCGTAGCAGAACAACTTTTTGTAAAGAAGTCCAATGAATTCCCGAATCTCTTCATCTTAAATTTTATCCGGTTATAAAAAGCCCCGAACAAGTAAAAAGAATTTTTGAATTTTCCATTGGATATATGCTTCAGTATTTGATGCTGTAGATATTCGGTATAAACAAAAACCGATAATCCTGCTTCCTCTGCATATTCTGAATTTTTCAGTATTTCTTCCATGCTTACCATATACATTCAAAGAAAAATATTTGAAAAATTATTAATTTTAGTTAGCAAGGCTTTATTGCGATATTCCAAAGCAAGTTTTCTTAATACAGGATATTTTACTAGTGATTTTATTTTCTGCTGGTCGAAGGAAAGCTTTATAATCTGCTTCTTGGTTTGATACTTTGGATTGAAAAAAAAGTAATCTACAATGGCTTTCTCCAATGAAGCAATTCTGAATGCATAATTGCTTCTTTTTATAATATTGATATTAGTCATTAAAGCAGGACTACTTATCCTATGGTATTTAAATCCTCCATACTCGGATTTGTATGTATAGCTTTTTGTCGGGCATACAGAGGTAATCTCGTCATCAAATGAAGCCACATTATAATATGCCAATGCTGTTCCACATGAGATATAGGAAGGCTCTATGATTTTATTTGCCGTAAAGTACCTTACAAATTTATCATTGTAGTAATCAGGAAAGGTATAAAAACCTTTCGCGAGTTTTTGTATAAGCTCTTTCTTTTGCCAATTAGTAAGGTTGGCATAATTAAAGTTCTTATCAATTTTACGTATGTCTTGAGTATTGAAGACGACAATAGGTCTTAACTCTGAATAAAAAATATTAAAATTCATTTTTTAAATAAATAATAACAGCAGAGAATTTGCAAGAAATTCAAGCTATCGTTTATCAATTAAATTTAAATTTTGATATTTTTATTCGAGTTTTTGTCGAATTTACACCGGGTATTGGATTCCCGATGACGTACTTTGTAGGTATAACTATTTCAAATATACCCATTTTCCGTAGTACCATCAATGCTAAAGGTGAGTTTTAGTTTCTTTTTTGGAAGATTTTGCAATAATTAGGTATATATTGATATACCTGTGGTTGGAGCCCTTTTTATTCAGCATACTTATAAATCAGCATAAGTAAATGGAATAAAAGAAGGTCGAAATTCTGGAATCTATTGGATTACTGCAAATTTAGGGTAAAAACAGAGTTTTCATATAAAATCCGGCCGAATTATTGTAAGCCCACACAGGAGGGGTATAAAAAAATTATAAAAAAAATTTCACATCGACTTTTTTGAAATGAGATTTAAAAATGAAATCGGAATTTGAATAGCTGTCCCTGCCTTTCATCGAAACCCCATTGAAACACCTATGTCAAAAGGTATCTTTATATCATAAAACAATTAAACTTATAAAATTATGATAGAGGAAACACAATTAGACATTGACATATCGTATATGTCAGACGATGAAATCTACCACGTAGGTGAACAATTCATTGCAAAGCTTAAAAATCTTATTGACGAATATCGCCCATACTTCAGAAGGCATGAAGAGTTTATGCGATTAGAGAATCATTACAAGATGTTGAAGAAGCGATTGGAAGCAGAAGAGAGAGTTGTTGATTGATATGAGATTAAAGAGTTGGGCTAGGGCGTGCCTGACTCTTTATATTTTTTAAATTTAAACTCACCAAATCTAAATTTTAAAATAATAAAAAATTCAATCAAAGAATTAAAATCCTCATAGAAATAACTATACTTCTCTTTTATTATACAGCGATAATTAGTCAGAGCATTAAAATTGATTATTTATTATATTATATAATCATAAATACGTTACTAACTTTAATCAAATTCATAAGAACTTTTAAATCGGAATAAATATTTTTATCGCGATACCAAAAAATATTGCTAAAGAACACCTCTTAAAAGCAATTGATAAAATTGAAAAAGAAGGAATTCCAGAATATGGTGATTCTAAGTATTACGATATAGTGTTTAATGAGAAAAGATTCCCACCTAAATTAATTGTTTCGTATGCAAATATTTTTGCAAATGGTAAAATTATTGATAGAAATAGTTTTCAGGAGGAATTAATTCACAATGTTTTGATTTATTATAAAAAACGGTTTCAATATAAAGAAAAAAATGGAAAATAATTATAGTCCAAAATTTTGGATAGAAAAAACAATCGTTAAAGAAAGACCTGACCGGAATGGAGGAGACAGAGCGCTTGGTATGGCATTGTGGTCACCACAAGTGTCTAAAGATGGATCTGATATATATAAAAATATGCGGGCTGTATCACATGGTGATATAATATTTCACTTAATTGATAACAAAATAATCTCCGGTATCTCAAAAGTTAAAAAAAGTGCAATTGAAACAATCGGAATTGAAGGCACGGATTGGAATGGAGCATCATACTTAATTGAATTAGAAAATTATGTAGCTCTAAATCCTCCCATTGATAGAAACAACTTACTAAACAAAACAAATGAATCCGAGCTTTTAAGAATTGCAAATTTGTCTGAAGTTTTTTATAACAAAGACCTTAATTTAAGGCAAGGGGCATATCTTACTCCATGTAATTTGGATTTAGTTAAATTAATTGCTAAAATTTACAAAGAAATTTCTTCTGAAAATTTACCACACATAGGAAATATGGATTATCAAAATAACATAACTTTTAATAAGTCTTTTTTATTAACAAGAATATCAAATAATTTTGAAAAGATAGGATTACAAATTAATGACAAACTAATATGTCGATTTACTGCTTCACTTATTACAAAACCTTTTGTAATACTTACCGGTCTTTCCGGTTCGGGAAAGACAAAGTTGGCACAGTCTTTTGCAAAATGGATTTGTGAAAATAAAAAACAGTATTGTATTGTACCTGTGGGTGCTGACTGGACGAACAGAGAGCCCTTACTTGGATTTCCAAATGCGCTTGAGGAAAATAAATATGTTAAACCAGATAACGGAGTACTTGATTTAATTATAGCAGCAGTTCAAAATCCAGATAAGCCTTATTTTTTGATTCTTGATGAAATGAATCTAAGTCATGTTGAAAGATACTTTGCAGATTTTCTTAGCGTTATGGAATCCAAAGATAGAATATGTATTCACTCAGGTGAGAATGAATGGGATAATATCCCCGCTGAAATCAGTTTTCCAAAAAATTTATTTATAATCGGAACAGTGAATATTGATGAAACCACTTATATGTTCAGTCCTAAAGTGCTGGATAGAGCAAATGTAATTGAGTTCAGAGTTACAGGTGAAGAAATGAAAAACTTTATGGAAAAAAATTCCATAATTGAGATAGAAAATCCAGAGGGTCTTGGTGCTGAAATGGCGGACAGTTTTGTTTTACTTGCAAAAGATGTAACACTTAAATCAAATAATAAAGATAAGATAAGTGAAGTTCTAATAAATTTCTTCCACGAATTAAAAAAAACAGGTGCAGAGTTCGGATACAGAACTGCTTCTGAAATAATGCGGTTTGCAGCAGTTGTAAATAAAATTGCGCCGGAATGGGAAACCGAACAAATTGTTGATGCAGCAGTTATGCAAAAGCTTTTACCTAAAGTTCATGGTTCAAGAAGAAAACTGGAATCTGTACTCATAACATTGGGTACGCTATGTTTAAAGGACAATCTGACATTTGATAGTTTGTTGAAAGAGAAATCAGATGTAGATTTTAATGATAATAGAATATTGTATCCGATTTCACTGGAGAAAATTCTGAGGATGTATCATAACCTTATAAGCAACAGTTTCACAAGTTATGCGGAAGCTTAAAATTTATGCAGGAAAATAAATTAGAAATAGATGTACTAATACCTGATAAAAAAATTAAGTTGACTATCTTCGGTGAAAACCCTGACTCTACATTAATTGAAGTATTAGACGCAGCAGAAAATGGAGAAGCAACTTATCAGATAAAAGAAGGCTGTTTTTATGAGTATAAAATTTCTGATTTTTACAGTCTGGCCCCTTCTGAAATAGTAAGCCACTCAAAAGTAAATAAATCAACAGGCCGTATTGCTCCGAATATTTATGTAGGCACTTTAAGTATTGATGTATTAGACAAAGAAGATGTAAAATGCGGAGAAGTAAAGCTTGAAGTTCAATCAGTAAAAACAAGCTACAGAGAAGACTACAGGTACATGCTTGAAGAGATTACCGAAAAGTGTACCGATTTATTGTTGCAGCATAGCTCACCCGTTACGCAAAATTTCGAGACAGATTTCAGTACGGATTCAAAGACTTTATATCAGCGATTTGCTTTTATAAAGTCTGTAATAGATTCTGAAGAATTTAATGATTCAGTACATAAAATTATTTCTGCACCAGTAACGAAGTGGAAAGAAAGTGAAACTGTAAAAGATATAAGAAGTATAAGAAGGTTTAGTAATTCGTCAGTGAAACAATTAGCATCAGCCAACAACCGGATAAATTTACCTGTTGATCACGCACTCAAAACTTTATTAAATTCAGTACCTGCAAAAATAAAAATCAATAATAAATCCGAATCACTTGATACACCTGAAAACAGGTTTGTAAAACATGCATTGATTTCATTTCAGTCTTTCTTCAGCAACTTATTAACAAAAGTAAAAGAAAATAGTCGTTTAAAAATAGAAGCTGAATTACTTATTGAGAAACTTGAACAATTTTTAAATCATTCAATATTTAAAGAAATTTCTGCACCAAAGTCACTTCCACTTAATAGTCCGGTATTGCAACGCAAAGAGGGATATAGAGAAATATTACGTGTATGGCTTATGTTTGATTTAGCTGCAAAAATGATCTGGCACGGTGGTGATGAGGTCTATGCCGCAAACAAAAAAGATGTTGCCGTGCTTTATGAGTATTGGTTATTTTTTAAACTTCTTGAAATTATCAGTGAAGTTTTTAAAATTGAACCCAAAAGTATTAATCATTTAATCAAAGAAACTAAGGACGGGCTTGGGCTACAATTACAGCAAGGACAATACTTACCTTTAAAAGGAATTTATGAAAGTGCTACACGAAAGCTTGAAATAGAGTTTAGTTATAACCGAACATTTATTGGAGCAAATGATTATCCAAAAGCAGGAAGCTGGACAAGGAGTATGAGACCGGATTATACTCTAAGTATCTGGCCTCATGGTATTGATGCAGAAACTGCCGAGACACAAGAGTTAATTGTTCATGTACATTTTGATGCTAAATATAAAGTAGAAAAGCTAAATGAAATATTAGGTGATGATAAGGATTTATTAGTTGAAAAGGAAGACCAGAGAAAAGGAAAGTATAAAAGGGCTGATCTGCTTAAAATGCACACCTATAAAGATGCAATAAGAAGAACAGCAGGAGCATATGTTCTATACCCTGGAACAGATAAATTATATAGGAAATCTGGTTTCCATGAATTGATTCCGGGATAAGTGGCGTTTGCAATCCGTCCTTTAAAAACTCATAACGGTACTCAGGATCTGAAAAATTTTCTAATTGAAATCGTCAATCATTTTCTTAACAGGGCTTCACAAAGAGAAAAAATTTCACTTAAAACTTATGAAACATATAAGGATGAAAATATTAACGAAGTTAAAGAATTGTTACCGGAAACTTATGGGGAGAATAGAAGTCTCTTACCTGATGATACAAGTGTGATTATTGGGTATTGTAAAAATGATGATCACTTTAATTGGATTGTTAAAGAAGGTTTGTACAATTCCCGTACAGAAACGAATAGAGGTTCATTAAGATTAGAGCCTAAAGTAGCGGGAGCAAAGTATCTTCTTCTTCGCACAGAAAACTCTACAACTACTGGAAATTTATTTAAGATTATCGAAATAGGACCACGTGTATTTTCGAAAATTAAATTACTTAAAATAGGTTATCCTTCTGAGCCAAGTCAGGATTTTTATCTAGTTTACAAGATTGAAAAAATTAAGGATTCAGAATTTTCAAATATTAAATGGGATGTTTCAAAATTAAGTGGATATAAATCAGGCAGGGAATCAGCAAATCCTTTTGCGGTTTCATTATCGGATTTAATGAAAGTAAAAGTAAATTGAAATATTTGAAAATGAGAATCAAATTGTTTTAGTTCTCATTTATTTTTTTAATTTAAGCTCTGACCCTTGTCAAGAAACAATGTTACTTCGAGGTTGTTTATATCAATCCGCACTCCAAGTTACTCACGTATGTTAACAGCCTCTGTCATTACTTGAAGCACTACAGTATAGTCAGCATTGAATATACGTTCCCACTGATAACCTCCTTCATAGGTAGTAAATAAAATGATAATCTCTTATCGCTTCATAATTTTACCCCACAACACCTTCGCATTCACTTCCTGAAAATATAAATCTCTTTCTATTCCTAATCCAAACTTACCTCTGTAATTTTCTAAATCAGATTTTAAGAAGCTTCCGATTTCCTAGTCAAAGATGTGGCAAATCCCCCAACAGTAATCAGAATCATTCGGGTCTTGATTGAGTAAATACCACGTACCGGCTCCCATAGGATTAAAGAATTTTGCAACTACAACTTGCTTTTCTAAATCCGAGCCAAGATTATATTGTGCCTGTGCTTTTGATTCAATTTCTTTTGTAAAGAGTTCCATACAATTTTTGTTTAAAAGAAAAGAGAGAATCATCCTAAGACAATTCTCTCTTTAAAATAATATTGAGTTAATTTTATGCTCTTACTCTGCGTAAGAACAAAGTAACTCCGAGCTTGTTAATATCAATATCCACACCAAGCTGTTCACGTAAATTAACAGCCTCTGTCATTGCCTGAAGCATTACAGGGTAATCTGTGCTAAATCCTTCACCCTGATAACCTCCGTCATCTCCGATAAGAAAATCATTTGTAGGCTTCTTGATTGTGATTTCAAAGTCCACTATGTTTGCTTTACCACTCTTTGTGATTTTTTTCGTGATAGTGATTTCATCCTGCTGCCCTACATGATTATCCTTAAAGTAGTTTACAACTTTTTCATTTGCAAAGAATGAAAACTCTTTGCCTTCGGATGAAACGTTATACAAATACCATTTGCCATAGGAGCTTTCTCCTGTATGAGGGTCTGTTTGTAACAGCTTGAAAGTCCGTGGAATATTTATGTCCAATTCAAATTTCGGTTTGTTGTTGTTCATGTTTATTTTTCTTTTTTGATTTATGAAATAATTATTAATCCTGTGAAAGCTTATAATAAAACTTAGGCTCACTTCCTTTAAGCTCAACACCTTGTGGAAGTTCACTGGTCTTTTTTATATGTTCCTTAATCGCTTTGATATTGGGTTCAAAGTTTTCAGGAGTATGTCTTATGAATTCCGGCAGGGCATTGGCAAAGAAAATATCTTCGTCAATGATTTCTAATGTAGAAGGGTTTTTTCTGAACCCTATTTTTCCATTAGGCAATGAAAGAGATTTAAGATTAGATGATTTCAAATAGAATTTAATTTGATTGCTAAGGAAATCAATTGCAGATGTAATGCTTTTATCTTTGCTTTCTAACCACCTTGTAGTGCGGTTTATTGATTCCTCTGCAAAAGCCTTATATCTGTTAAGCTCCTTCTCTTTCTCTCGTATAACCCACAGGTAAGTGTCATAGCGGACTTCAGGAGAAGGTTCTTCTAAGTTAAGTGATTCATCCAGGTTCCAACTGTTGATAATGTCTTCAAGAATTTCTTTATCAGTTGGAAGTTTAGAATTGTGTGGTGGAAATTCTTGTTTAACTGCTAAAACATCTTGCATGTCTAAGTTCTCCTTTTTGTCAAAATCCTTATAACATAGTCGGAGACTTCTTCAAGAATGAATTTAGAAATGTGCTTTAGTAAAATTACGTAATAACCCATGAGATTATTCCTTTCGTTTAAGTTAATGAAATGCGAAAGTTATTTTCTTTCAGAGATATTATACCAGAATATCAGTTAGAAATACGTTTAGGCGTGATGTGTTGGGAACGGAGTGGAAAGTGTGTTTTTAAGCTGAATATGAGATTTGTACCTTATAATCCATTATAGATTCTTGTCTATATTCTTATTGGATATTAGTCAACGATATATGATATGATTACCAATGATACTTATGTATAATACGTATACCATCCCCCCCTCTCTTCCTTATGTCCTCTCTCTCATCTTCTATGCCCTCTCCCTATCACGCATCATCCGATTTTTTTTTTTTTTGAGGTATTCCCTTATTATAGCATTAACAAGTTTAGTCATTGGTTGCTTCCTCTTTTTTGCCGTGAGGTATAGAATCCCGATTAAGTCTTCTGAGATTTTTGGTGAGTACATTTTTTTTGGTTTATTTTTGAAATGATTTTACTTCAAAAATATTATACCATAGAATTCAAATTAAATTAAGAAAATTGACAATACATTTTATAGAACATTGACAGCATTTCTTAAATCTTCAACGATTAAATGTGCATATCCCTCTGTAGTTTTAATTGAAGAATGTCCCGCTAATACTTTTACTTTGTAAATACTGACACCCTTTCTTAATAACTGTGTAATGAACGTATGTCTTAAATTATGAAAGTGTAGGTGCTCAGGTAAACCTGCTTTAATTACATAATGTTTGAACTTAGTTGTGATAAAGCTTTTATCAAAAGGTCTTTTCGTATAGCTCTGAAAAAGATATTTTTCTCCTGAATATTTTTCATTCAATTCAGTTTTCATATTAACCAAAACAGGATAAAGTTTTTCCGATATAGGAATAGCACGAATTCTTGTTGTCTTTGTCCTATGATTTTCCTTATTCAGAACTTTGATAATCTTATCGTTCAAGAGAATGTCGTTCCATTGGAGATTCAAAATCTCAGCTAATCTCATTCCTGTA
>JBBRQV010000127.1:0-9530 GCA_038225955.1 Ignavibacteria bacterium
TCCACAAATTTGCGCTAATGATGATATTGGCGGATTTATGGTCGGCTGGCTTGGATATTCAGATACAACAGGCGCTACTTTAAATAACTTTGGTGTATATTGTCAGCGCATGAATTACTATGGCGCTCGTCAATGGTTCCCATCAACTCCCGGCGTTTCAGGGCATCCTAATGGAGTGCACGTTTGTGATGCACCAGGTGATAAACACTCAGTTTCAATGTGTAACAACAGAACTGTAACAGATGTCGGCGGCGCAGATTCAAGCGGCGTAATTCTTGTATGGACTGACGACAGAAATTTCGGGATAACAGGTGAAGATATCTATGCTCAGCACATTAAATCAACATCTGAATTAGGTGATTTACAAGTTGGCGGACACAATGGAACACAAAGCGATAGATTTGTTTTGAAACAAAACAGCCCGAATCCTTTCAATCCATCAACAGTAATTTCATTCAGCTTACCGCAGAATGAATTTGTTACTGTAAAGATTTTTGACATGCTCGGCAGAGAAGTTGCAACATTGGTGAACAACCAAATGACTGCAGGTTCACACAGCGTAGTATGGAACGCAAACAATTTAACATCAGGCGCATACTTCTATAAAATTTCAGCAGGAACATTTTCTGAAATAAAGAAGATGTTACTTATAAAATAAGAAGTTCAAATTAATTTATACCCCTAAAACAAAGGCAGCCAATCGTAAGATGGCTGCCTTTTTAATTTTACATTATAGAAGTAATGACTACGCTTTTATAACAATCAGTTTTTTATCTTCCACTCCATAATCTTCCATTCCTTCATATAAAATAATTTTCGGTTTATCTCTCATATCGTGAAGCTCTTCGGAGATATCGCCGCCTTTAATTAAAATGTACTTGCCGTTTACGTGTAAAAAATCCTTGCCGAATTCTTTAACTTCTTTTATAGGCGCTACTGCTTTAGCGGTAACGTAATCGAATTTATGAATGTATTCTCTTTCAAGTGCAATCGTTTCAGCTCGTCCTGCAAGAGCAGTGATTTTCTTCAGTTCCATTTTTTCAATGATGTCTTTCACGACCATAATTTTCTTTGCAATTGAATCAACGAGAAGTATTCTTGAATCGGGGTAAAGTATTTTCAAAGGTATTCCGGGAAAGCCGCCGCCTGTGCCGATATCAACGATTGAAAATTTACCTTCAAGTTTGAACTTTGTAAGAAAGAAGATGGAGTTCAGAATATGATTTTCAATATTCTCTTGTTTGCGGGAAATGAGATTGATTTTAGAATTCCACTCCATTAAAAGCTTATTATATTCTAAAAAATTCTCATAAATATCAGAATTTGTAATATTCAGCTCTTTTTCCAGAAATTTCTTGAGTTTATCCAATATATTTAACAATTAAATTTCCCGAATTTAACTAATATTTTGCATTGATTAAATTCACAAAATCCCTTATTTTAAAGTTTATTCATTTTTTAACTCATCAACTATGTCAGAAATTAATATAACGGCTGTAAAAAGAGAAGATTTCAAAGGCTCAGCCACGGTAAATTTTAGAAAAAGCGGTATGGTTCCGGGAATTTTCTACGGACATCCATCAGGCAATATTCCAATTGCCGTCAATGAATTAGCATTGAGACCTTTGATTTACACATCAGAATCACATGTGGTAAATCTTAATATAGAAGGCGTTAATGATAAATTTAATGCCATCATCAAAGACGTTCAGTTTCATCCTTTATCGGATAAGCCGATTCATTTTGACTTTCAGTCGTTAAGCGATGATAAAGAAATTCACATCGAGGTCCCTGTTCACCTGAACGGTAATCCTATCGGTGTAAGAGGCGGTGGTCTTTTACAGCACGTATATCACAAATTAGAAGTTATTTGTTTACCGAAGAATATCCCGGGAAGTATTAACATAGATATTCTGAACCTTGATATAAATCAATCGATAAAGATAAGTGATTTACAGGAAAAATATAAAGATGTAAAATTCATAAATGATCCTCATGCTACGGTAGTTGGTGTTATTGCTCCGAAAGTTTCTGAAGCTGTTGTTGGCGCAGATGGTGATGCTGCTAAAGAACCTGAAGTAGTTGCAAAGGGTAAGAAAGAAGACGCTAAATAAAGAAGCAAAGTAATAAAGTACTCCAGTAATATTCACATCTAAAATTTCATTTAAAATATTTATATTATAATTCTCTTCTTTCCTTCGGGAAGGAAGAGAAGATTTTCTAAGGCAATTTGGCACAAGTATTAAAATAGTTCCCAGCTGTTATTGATATAAGTTTTAGAAAATATTTAGTTCCGCTTCAAATCGGGATAAACAAAATTTAACAATGAAATTAATCGCTGGTCTTGGCAACCCAGGTACTAAATACGAATTAAACCGTCACAACATAGGCTTCATAGTTCTTGATTTACTTTCCGACAATCTCGGCTTGACCTTTAAGGCAGGCAAAGGCGATTGGTTCTATGCCGAAGGAAAAATCGATAATGAAGACTTCATCCTGTTAAAGCCCACTACGTTCATGAATAACAGCGGAGCCGCTGTTAAGGAATTCGCAGACACTCACAATATAAAATATTCCGATATGCTTCTTATCTATGATGACTTCCAGCTTCCGCTTGGAACAATCCGTGTAAGAAGAATGGGCTCAGACGGCGGGCATAACGGCATCAAAAATATAATTTATCATCTCAATACAATTGAATTTCCTAGAATGAGAATCGGCATCGGCCCTGAAGAAATTATTAAGGGTGAAGATTATGTAGATTACGTTCTCTCGAATTTCACCGATGAAGAAATTGAAGTAATCAAACAGCTTCTGCCTCATTATTTTAACTGTATCATTGGCTATCTCACAAAAGATATTGTTCAAGTAATGAATGAGTACAACAGAAGCTTTATAGAAAAAGAATAAAGCAAAAAATTACTTGCTGCTTTAATTTTATCAAAAACAAAATATACATGAAAAAAAACTTATTACTCTCTATTTTAATGGTATTGGTGCTGCCTGTGTTTGCATTTGCAAGCGAAGCCGACCTTAAAATTCCCGAGTTCTCGGCTGCCCAGAATCAGTATCTATATATGGGATTTGCTGTGTGTGTGCTGGGTTTACTTTTTGCTTTAATGCAGTTCATTAAAGTAAAAAAACTTCCTGCGCACAAATCAATGCTGGATGTTTCACAGATAATTTTTGAAACCTGTAAAACTTATCTTGTTCAGCAGGGAAAATTCTTGCTTATTCTTTTTGTTATTATCGGTTCTATCATCGGATTTTATTTCGGATTCCTTCAGCATCAATCTGCCGGCGGTGTAGCACTTATCCTTTCATGGACAGTCATCGGTATTCTTGGTTCTTATGGTGTAGCATGGTTTGGTATAAGAATGAACACACTCGCTAACTCACGTATGGCTTTTGCTTCTTTAAAAAGAAGACCATTAAACTTATTGAACATTCCGCTTGATGCAGGTATGTCAATCGGTGTTATGCTCATTTGTATCGAGCTTTTCTTAATGCTTATCATTCTTCTGTTCGTTCCACGTGAGCTTGCAGGAGCTTCATTTATAGGTTTTGCAATCGGTGAATCTCTCGGAGCATCTGCTCTTAGAATTGCCGGCGGTATCTTCACAAAGATTGCTGATATCGGTTCTGACTTAATGAAAGTTGTTTTCAAAATTAAAGAAGATGATCCTCGTAACCCGGGTGTTATCGCCGATTGTACAGGTGATAATGCAGGTGACTCAGTAGGACCAACAGCTGATGGTTTTGAAACATACGGTGTAACAGGTGTTGCGCTTATTTCATTCATCGTTCTCGCAGTTACAGGCGCGGGATTCCAGGCAGAGTTACTTGTTTGGATTTTCGTTATGCGTGTGCTTATGATTCTTACATCCATAGTTGCATTCTATATTAATAAAGCTATTTCAACCGCAAAATATTCTAAAGTTGAAGACCTTGATTTTGAGAAACCATTAACATCTTTGGTTTGGATTACTTCTATACTTTCCATACTTGTTACCTTCGCAGTATCTTATGTTCTAATAGGTCATCTTGCGAATAATTTATGGATGACACTTTCTATTATTATTTCATGCGGTACTCTTGGTGCTGCTCTTATTCCTGAGTTTACGAAAATTTTCACATCTCCGAAATCAGCTCACGTACAGGAAGTTGTCGAGTCTTCTAAAGAAGGCGGCGCTTCACTTACGATTCTTTCCGGTCTTGTTGCAGGTAACTTTTCTGCATTCTGGAAAGGAATGGTTTTCTTCGGTCTGATGTTTGCTGCTTATTTTACTTCACACAGTATTAACGTTATAGGTCAGCCGGAAATTATGATTTATCCTGCTATCTTTGCATTCGGTCTTGTTGCATTCGGATTCCTTGGTATGGGTCCTGTAACAATAGCAGTTGATTCATACGGTCCTGTTACAGATAATGCACAATCGATTTACGAATTATCACTTATCGAAGAAGATAAAGAAAAGAACGGCGCAGATATCGAAAGAGATTTCGGTTTCAAACCTGACTGGGAGAAAGCAAAACTGTACCTCGAAGAAAACGATGGCGCAGGAAATACTTTCAAGGCTACTGCAAAACCTGTTCTTATCGGAACGGCTGTTGTGGGCGCTACAACTATGATATTCTCATTAATTCTCGTATTAAAAAATACTTTAGGATTTGAACCTGAACTTGTTCTTAACTTATTAAATCCTTGGTCGCTTCTTGGTTTCTTATGTGGCGGCGCAGTAATTTATTGGTTCACAGGCGCATCTACACAGGCAGTAACAGTGGGCGCTTACAGGGCAGTTGAATATATTAAGAAAAATATTAACCTTGATGAAAATGCAGATATGACTGCATCAACAGAGAAGTCTAAAGAAGTTGTGAAGATTTGTACTGAGTACGCGCAAAAAGGTATGTTCAATATCTTTATCGCTGTGTTCTGTTTCGCGCTTGCATTTGCAATGTTCTCAGCCCCTGCGGATTTAGTTCCCGGAATGGATTTGAAAGCAAAGATTGCTGCATCCGCTCCGACATGTTTCTTTATTGCTTACCTTATTTCAATAGCAGTAATCGGTTTATTCCAAGCTCTCTTCATGGCTAATGCCGGCGGCGCATGGGATAATGCCAAGAAAGTTGTTGAAACAGATTTAAGAATGAAGGGCACACCGCTTCACGATGCAACAATTGTTGGTGATACTGTTGGTGATCCTTTTAAAGATACATCTTCAGTAGCATTAAATCCGATAATTAAGTTCACAACATTGTTCGGACTTCTTGCGATGGAAATTGCAATCAGCGAAAGCTTCAGAGCTTATGCTCCGAAAGTCGGATTAATTTTCTTTGTTATCGCTCTTATCTTCGTATGGCGTTCATTCTACAAGATGAGAATTAAAAGCAACTAATTCATTTAGAATTATAAATTCTGAATTATAAAAAGAGTCACTGTTATAAAACAAACCCTCACACTTCGCTGGCGAATTGTGAGGGTTTTTTGTTTTTAGTAATGAAATTTATTTTAATTTATGCATTAACGAGCTTGCGGATTTTTTGCAGTTATATTATTTACGTGCCTAATAATCCATCTGCTGTAACCCGCTTCTTTTCTATCTTTAAAGAAAAATTTTAATTCATTCAAATCTTTCTTCCCGGATTTATATTTAATAATAAATCCTACATTCTTTAGATATTCGCTTACTGCTTTTTTTGTAAATGGTGGAATTTTTTCATGATGTTTTATATACTGCTTCATCTTTTCCATTTCAGTTATAATTTCATCTATCATATCAAGAAAAAAATATCCTCTTATGGAATGAATGCCGGAGTCAAGATAGTGCATATAATTTTTTTTCCTTACTTTACGCAAAAAGCTTAATGCCTTCTCGTAATTATTTTCTTCCAGCGTCACAATTCCCATCCCTATATTATATTCATCTTCTCTGTAAACTTCAGGAACCAGCCTGATATTGTTCTGAATAAAATTCTTCACCCATTCCAGTTTGCCAACTCTCATCCCAATAATAACATAATCGCGAAAATTATTTACGGGCATATTATACTCTGTCAGCTCTTCATAATATCCGGTTTCAAGCTTCTCATTAATTAATTCAAAAAGTTCATTATAGTATTCATACTTGCCAATGTTAGTCTGGTTAATACAAAAAGTTAGAAAAATAAAATATAAAAACTGGTTTGATTCCTTGTCATAATTTTCAATATTCTTCTTATGTAATTTTCTTGCTATAAAATATGATTCATTATCCTTTGGGTTTTGCATTCCTTTGTAAATGTTATAATGAATTGTTAATATATCCGCCGCCTTGCTGTCTTGCTTTTTGATAATATCAAAAAGATTTTCTACATCAATCTTTTTTATAAGTTCAGTAACAATCGGAATATTAGGTTCGTATCCATTACGTCTTTGCTGATTATACT
The DNA here is from genome assembly GCA_038225955.1 of Ignavibacteria bacterium. Lineage (GTDB taxonomy): Bacteria > Bacteroidota > Ignavibacteria > Tepidaquicellales > Tepidaquicellaceae > JAFDZO01. Next base: position 6,430 of record JBBRQV010000127.1, read on the forward strand.
CAAATAAATGTTGAAAAATATTAATCAGTAAATCTATGATTGAAAAATCTAATTTCTTTATATAAGCATCCTGAAATTTTGCATATTCACCGTTCTTGAAATAAAACTTATACAACGGGTCGTAAATCTCTTTTAAAATATTTGAAGTCCACAAATTATATTTCTTTTGGTGGGTGTGTTTATAAACTGAGTTGTAAGTGTATTGAAACAATTTTTCGGAATTTCTATCCGAAAATATTTTTAGAAGCAGTTTTTTTCTTTGCTGTTCATCTTTTTCTATTTCTTTAGTAATAAGGTACATTTCGCATATTTTATAAAGCTCTGATAGACGGTTAAGCAGCGTACTTTTGTTGAAGTCCGTTTTTTCTTTTAGCTGATTTATAAACTCATCATTATCTATCTTTTGAATCCCTTTACTGTAAACATCAAGCACCTGCGAAAAAAATTTATTATACTCTCTTTCTCCCGAATAATACTTTGAATCGATAAATTTTTCGAACTCGAAAACATCGTCAAATGAAAATAAAGATAAAATTTGTATAATCTTGAAATTTACCATTGGTGAAGATTTTTGACCCTTTTATTAATTACATCAAAAAAATGAATGTTTTTAGTCAATTATATGGTGAAGATTTGCATTTTTTAAATTTGCTTAAGTTAAAGAATGCGTATAATTTTAAACCAACTGATGAGTTACTGCAGATTTAATAAATCTCAACTTACCGAAAGTTAAGCTTCAGAGACTCCACATCATACTTCAATTTTTTTAAACCTAAAATAAAAAGTAATGAAAAAGAAAATATTAATTTCTGCTTTATTTTTTTTACTATCTATTTCAAATGTTTTCTCCCAAACCACACCTGATTGGAAATGGATTCACCCGAAACCACAAGGACAATATGTTTACTGGTTTAAAATGATTACCCCTACTGTTTGGTATGGTGTAGGTGATTATGGAACTGTACTAAGAACAACAGATGCAGGAGGAAGCTGGAGAACTTTTGTCGGAGGGTATCAGCACAATTCATATCCGGGAAAAGGCATATATAGCAATAACCGCTGCGCATGGTTCTTTGACCAGAACAATGGGTTAATCGGAGTTACCTCATGCAGAGGTATTGGAAGAATTACAGGCGGAACCTTGATTGATAGTATTCAAATCATTCCTTCGGGAAGCGGAACGACAAATGCATTTTATTTTATTAACTCAACTACGGGTTATCTTGTAGGAACCAGTACTTTCAAATGTATGAAGACTACCAATGCAGGTTTGAATTGGACAATGCTTCCTAACTTAGGTATTACAACTCTTTATTCCGTTTATGCTTCCGATACAAACAATATTATAATTGGAACTACTTCCGGGAATGTTCTGAAAACAACTAACGCCGGAGTAAACTGGACAACTATTAATGTTGGGAGCTCCGCTCAGATAAATGATATGGTTTTTACTAATGCAAACACCGGTTACTTATGCGGCTCTGGCGGAACTTTCAGATATACAACTAACGGCGGCTCAAATTGGGCAGGCGCAAATCCATCAGTGACTACAACTATGCAGCGGATTATAGTTTCAGGAAGTGATATTTTCATTGCGGGATTAGGAGCGGATGCAATGTTCAAAACAACTGACTTAGGAACTACCTGGACAAATATTAATACAAGTGATCCGGCCCAGATAATCCCTATCCCTATTTATGGTATGGATAAGATTGGCAATACGATGCTGATTGCAGGTTCATACGGACAAATGAATATTTCTACTAATGGAGGAACGAACTGGACTAATATCAATAAGTCAGTTTCAATGGCAACAATGCAGGATATCTGGGCTCAAAACGGTTCAGGAAAAGTAATAGCTTTAGGCTATGATGCAGGACGAGATGACGGTTTAATGTATTCCCAAAACGGAGGGGGTTCATGGAGTTCATCGCATCTTAACCCAACAAATTTTTTAACTGGACTAAAAATGCTTAATTCAAATACAGGATGGGCAAGTGGTAGATTCGGAGCTTTCTATAAAACCACAAACGGTGGGGCGAGCTGGGATACAACGATGAATAATAATCCGTTATTAGTAAATTATTTTCTAAATAGTGTTGATTTTGTAAATGAAAATACCGGATGGGTTGTCGGAGGAATACCCGGTATTACAGGCAGCACCAACATTTTTAAAACTACAAATGGCGGTGTAAACTGGACTGAGCAAACCTCATCTTTTACCGGTCCTGTCGCAGTAAAAATAAATATGCTTAATGCGAACACAGGATGGATTGGATGCGATGGACAAATGATAAAAACGACTAATGGTGGAACTAATTGGTTTAATCAACTTACGCCTATAGGTGGGATTCAAGGAATAAAAGCGGTAGATTCTTTAACTTGCTATGCGGTTACATCATCAACAGTTGTTTATCAGACTACTAACGGCGGCGCAAACTGGAATACTCTTTCTTTCCCTGTAACAGGAATATCTCTTTTCAACACAGATTGGCTTGATAAAAATAACGGCGTTGTATGCGGTGTAATAGGTTTTACTGCGCAGACAACAAATGGAGGAACAACATGGGCTTTATCCAATACAGGTGGATATACAATGTATAGTGTAAAAATGATTCATCCCGATACTCTTTATGGAGTAGCAGGTAACACTCCGGGAGGTCAGGTCTTCAAATATGTGAAAGCGGGTCTGACAAATGTCATTACTTATGAAGCGACATCGCCGAAATCATATACGCTTAAGCAGAATTATCCGAATCCATTTAATCCTTCAACGACTATCGAATTCGATTTGCCTAAGGCAGGAAACGTAACATTGAAAATATTTGATTTAGCAGGAAGGGAGTGTGCATCTAACATCCGGAATATGAATCTGAACACAGGGAAATTCAAAACAACTTTCGATGCCGCAGGACTTTCAAGCGGAATATATTTTTATGCTTTAACTGTAGATGGAGCTGTTATTGATACAAAGAAAATGATGTTAGTAAAATAATGAAAAATAGAAAAAACGCTAAAGGAAAAAACATTGCCTCAAAATCAAGGAACGTTTCTAAAGTAAAAAAGAAAGCCCAGGTGAATATAAGGCACGAAAAAAGCGA
>JBBRQV010000128.1:0-9426 GCA_038225955.1 Ignavibacteria bacterium
ATGCGTCAGATTTTGCAGAAAATAAAAAAGAAGTTGAAGAAATAAATAATTCTCTTAATAATGCAGATATTACTTTCGTAGAAGGAAATACCACTGATAAAACATTTCTTACTTCACTGGCAACCGGGAAGTACGAGCATATTGTTCTGCTGTGTTACTCCGATAAATTCAATATTAAAATAGCAGATGCAAAGGCTCTTATCACTTTACTTCATCTTAGAAATATTTCAGAAAAAAATAATTTAAAGTTCAGCATCGTTAGCGAGATTCTCGACGTTCGTGATAGAGAGTTGGCTGAGTCGACTAAGGCAGACGATTTTATTGTCAGCAATAAACTCATCAGTCTATTGCTTTCGCAGCTTTCCGAAAATCGTGAATTGAAATTTGTCTTCGCTGATTTGTTTAATTCCGACGGTTCCGAAATTTATTTGAAACCTGCAAGCGAATACATAGTACCGAATTCAACGGTAAACTTTTATACAATCTTAGAATCCGCCGCCCGCAAAGGACATACTGCCATTGGATACAGAATCGCAAAACATTGTTATGATGTTGAAAAAGCTTATGGCGTGAAAATTAATCCTTTAAAATCTGATGAAGTTCTTTTAACTGCAGAGGATAAAATAATTGTTTTAGCAGAAGATTAAAATATTATTTTGTTGTATCGTGTTCACTGGGCGGAACTCCGAAATACTTTTTAAACACTCTTGAAAAATAAGAAGAATCATTGAAGCCGGTTGAAAAAGCGGCTTCAGTTACATTCTTACCTGATTTTAACATCTCAGATGCTTTCTCTAATTTTATTAAAGTAATAAAGCTTGTCGGAGTAGTATCAAGCTCATCTTTGAAAATTCGCTGAAGCTGCCTTAAGCTTAATGCCAATTCTTTCGCTAAAGTTTCTGCAAGGATTTTCTTATCAAGATTTTCTTCAGTGTACTTTCTTGCCTTCTCAAATAATTCTTTGTGCGGTAAAATTTTTTCATCGGGTTCTTTTTCAATGATATGAATTAAAGACGACTCAGTAATTTCTTCTCTTACAGGAATATTTTTCAGTTTGTTAATTCTAATGAACAAAATAAATATTGCTATGAAGGAAATAATAAGTGTAAGCCCGAAAATTACCAACCATGACCGGCTGAATTTTTTATTGATAACATTTATAAAGTTAGGGTGACCCTCTAAGCGGACTTGTCTCCAATCTGCCGGATAACCGAAATCAGTTTTTCCGCTCCAGTCAATAAAGCTGAACTCACCTACAACTCCGTTTGCATTTACTGTGTCTGTAAGTTTTTTGGCATCCCTGTCATCGACACAAATATCCATTTTCATATTATATCCCTCTGATGGAATCACACCTATGCTTGAGAAAGGAATTGCAAACTCAATTATATACAATGAATCTTTATCAGAGTTATCATTGAGGCTGCCAATCAGAGATGTCTTAACATTTGTAACTATATTTGTTGTACCGAAATCTTTTGGAACAGTGTAATTGATAGTATCTTTTATTTCGCTCTTATCTCCCTTAAAGACTGTAAAATCTCCCAGTGCGTCGAAGATAAACTGATAATCATTTATATCCATCCTGTTCTTTACATCATCATTTTTGGAATCTAAGTATAATTCAATTGCATCATTGAAGAATAAATCCGGATTGTCCATTCCTTTAACAACTTTGATAATTTCTTTATCATACACTATGAAAATCCCATAGAGATTTTGTTCGTCCCATGAGAATTGAAATTTTACTCTATTGCGAAGTGTATCGCTCTGATTAGTATTTGAAAATTCGTTAAAGCCGTTTGGATTCCAGTCGTCAGGATTTGCATCAATAACTTTTTCGTTCTGTGAGTAATTGATGCTAAAAATATCCATTGCCCGGTAATCAGGTGCGAGGAGAAATGTGAGAAGAATTATATTTATTAAAATCGATGTCATTGATTCAAAAATAAACTATATCAAACAAAAAAGCCCGATATAAAATCGGGCTCTAAATTATTACGAATGAATTTTGTTATTATTCAAAAATTAAACGAGTTCGCTTTCAGGGAAGAAGAAGCCAATTTCCAGCATGCCGTTTTCTTCTGAATCCGAGCCGTGGACTGCGTTTTCGCCCTTAGATGCTGCGAATTTTTTTCTGATTGTGCCGTCCTCTGCTTCAGCAGGGTCGGTAGCTCCGATTAGAGTTCTCCAAGCAAGAATTCCATTCTCTTTTTCAAGAGCGATTGGAATAACCGGTCCGGAAATCATAAAAGAGACCAAATCCTTATAAAAAGGGCGTTCTTTATGGACTTCATAAAACTTACCTGCCTGTGCTTCTGATAGCTGGACAAGCTTCATTCCTTTTACCTTAAAGCCGGCATCTAAAATCATTTGGAGGATTGACCCGGAGACGTTTTTCTTAACGGCGTCCGGTTTTATAATGCAAAGCGTTCTTTGTGTTGCCAAAATTGTGATTCCTTTCTGTTTTTAATGTTTTTCAAAAATGGGAATTTCAAGCGAAAGTTTAAAGTCAGATTTTTAAGCGGCTGAAGGTTTCGCTATTTCCATTTTTTGAAACTAAATATATATTTTAACAAAATTATTGATTTTTATAGGAAAGTGCTATCATTGAAAAAATAGTTACTTAGGCTCGAAAATCCCGCCGCCAATTCAATTTTTCAAGATTGAATTTACAATACTTTAATGCTGAAGGTTTCGTTTGGACGAAACCTTCAAAAAAGTAATTTATATACCAGTCGGGACAAAAATTCTCCCCTTGAGGGGAGTCCGACCTGCAAGGTCGGGAGGGGTGTTTGAACAAACACCCACCGTCTCGCTTCGCTCGCCACCTCCCTCAAGGGAGGAATTTAATAGTTTTGTCCTAACTGATATAGACACCTTCAACAAAAAGCCCTCGGCAATTTCTTGCCGAGGGCTTTTTAAAATTTCCGTTCCGACGCAGGAGTCCCGCTAAAGACGGGATCGCCGCTAAAGACGGGATCGCCGCTAAAGACGGGACAAGTGTACCACACCGGAACGAGGTGTTTTCTTTCCTTCAATAAAGCATAGGAAAGACAAAAATATTTTTCTTATCTTACAATCTTGTGTCTCTATCTACATCGTTTCTATTATTTCTATTTACATCATTTCTATTTACATCTTGTCTATCGTTTCTATTATTTGTATCTACACGTGTCTGGTTGTTTTTATTTTTTCGTCCGTTTAGCAATACGAATACTATTATCACCAGCACAACTACTACACCGAGTATAATCCACAGCATATTATTTGATGCTGTATCCGTATTCTTCTTTGCAAGGCCTTTTACCACTATTACTTTATTCATTGCAGCAACATCCTGCATAGTGCCGTCTTTATTCTGCTTCTGATATGTTACGCTCAATCTCAATCTGCCGTCTCCTGCAGCGTTAGGACTAAGAAGCCATTCCCATCTCGCAGAACCATTATCACTTATCGTTTTCATCTTACTGTCACGCGAGTTTATCGAGAAGTTATCTGCGCCTCCGTCTTTACTCAGCTCAACAGTTACCTGTGTATTCATTACGGCAGTTCTTAATGCCGATGAGCTTATTACTATCGAGTCAATTCCCGAGTTGTTATTATTATTATTCAGATTTCCAAACTTCATCATGTTGTCTTTCGAAATTTCTATGTATGCAAGGAAATCGGTACCGACTGACATTGTATCGGGAAAGTAAGAGAGCATCAGGCTTTTGCGTATATTCTCATTTACATTTTTTTCTTCTTCAGCCTGGCCGTTATTTGTTTTTACGGGGTTCTTAGGATTTTTTGGAGTACCCGGCACCACTACAGGCGGCTGCTTTGGATTTACTTCCAGATTCCACGCAGTTAGCTTGCTCTGCATCGAGCTGAATCTTCCGGCAAATTCCGGCAGATTGCGAACCCGTGAACCGCTTATTCCATTGAAGCTTCTTTTGGCATCGTCGTAAGTTCCTCTTTTACTCGCTATCTGTTTCTCTACAGCTTCAAAATTTTTGCGATAGTCTGCTATTTCTGATTTAGAAATTGAGTCAGATACAACTCCTCTGTTTTCTTTAATAATTGCAAGCGTCTCATTTTTAGCAAATGCTGATTCGGATATTGTAAATGAAATTGTACCGATAAATATTACAAACAGAAAGTATTTCAAAATTTTATTGTACTGCATAGGATTGTAATTAAGTTAAAAAATAGGCTTACGAATTTTCCGCACTCCTTCTGAACTATATACATAAACGATTATGCAAAATTCAGTCCATTCTTTAAGCTAAGAATAGCGGAAAATGTTCCTGTAGGTGGAAGTGTATTTGAGAAAGTGTGACATTGATGACAGCGAGGGTGGAAGATAACCCACTAGTAGGGTCGGAGTTTCTCAAGAAAATAGCTTTATATATAAATGAGAATTACGAATAAATTATTTCTCAAGTATTTTTAGATTCCAAACTTTCTCCCATTTTTTAGAATTAAGCCTTTTATAAAATCTTTGCATACGGATTTTTGATTTTATAAAATAGGGAGTAGGTTTTAAAATAGCTTTAAATAAATCATCAACGCCATATGGTGCAATAAATTCAATATCACCTTCTTTGTTTAATCTACAAATAATCGATGATACGGTTTCTGGAAATTTACTTATAGCTTCGTGAAGATCTTTGTATTGTTTTTCATTATTATATAAATGCATTCTCGCTTGGTTTTTAACTGACCAATTTACATTTGGTACCTTATCTTTTAATTTTTTTTCAATCTTAATATCATGACCTTTATCAATATTTTTTTTATCAAAATAAAATACATCAATATCACCTAATTCAGTTTTTACAGCATATCCGTGGATAAAATCCCAGACTAAATTTCTTATAAAACCACCACCAACCCACAATTTTTTGTCTGGAAATTCCCTTAATGCAATCAATATTAGAAACCGAAATGAATCTTGTAACATCAAAGCGTTTATTACTTCGAAATGATTTGATCTAATATTAATGATATTTTTAAGTACCTTGTTCAATTTTATTTTCTCTTTTTTCTTTGTCAGCAATATCTGCTTTTGCTTGGATAAATTCATCATCTGTATTTTGAGGTAATAAATCTAAAATACTTTTGTATTTATTTCTTACCTCTGATAAAAGCATACCAGCCTTTTCTTGATCATAGTTATCAAAATTCTCTAAATCGTCTATGTCTCTACTCAAAGCTGACAGAATTATTACGGCTCTATAATGCTCGTATGATTTGTCTTGAAATCTATAAATTAGATTTATTATTGATAGCAATAATACTAAAAGTACCGCAATATTAAAAATGAAATCGAACACTCTCGTATCGCCAGAACAACTATTAAAAAAAATTTGATTAATTAATTTTTTATCCATAAAAGCTATTGCAGTCAAAAAAACTGATGATGAAATAGTAATGACATTCATTCTATTTGACCAATCTTGATAAAATTTAGCTTTGTTTGAATTGATTTGTTTAATAACCTTACAACTCTTTTTATATCTCTTTATTTGTTGAAGAAATTGCTCTTTCCATTCCATAAAAATAGTAAATTAGAATAATTAATTTAAAGGTTGTTTTTTCTCAATTCTTTTGGCAAAAATGCGTCAATTTCTGTTTCTGAAAATGTCAAATCTTCTTTGAGTTTTAAACTTTTACTGGCCTCTAAGTACGCTTTATTAGTTGTTCGGGGGGAGCCGGAATATATGCTTGAGAGTCTCTTCTGTAGTTCATCACGTTGGTTAATAATTTGATTTACAGATAAATTGTCTGCTTTTATATCAGTTAATAAAGAAAGATAAGTTTCTCGAATATCCCATAATTCGTTTGCGGAGCTAGTATGTTTCTGGGTAATTTCTCCTAAATCATAATCCTTCATATACATATTTAATCCAAATAGAAAAGTTGATAGAATAGCACTTATAATTAGAGCTATTTGATTGTCAGCAAAAATTTTAACTAATAAACTCGTAGTAATAACTCCAGATAAAATAATTTGAGCTAGTTTTAATTTTTTATGTAATTTACAAACTATATCTGCACATTTTTCTTGTGTTTTATGAGAGTATACTACACGACCAAAACATTCACGAATTTGTGATTCTAGTATCTTAACTTGGGAACTTGGTTCCATAAATTTCTCTCCATTTTGTTTTTGCAGTATAAGGAAAATCTTTTTCCTTATCAATAGCGTCTAAAGATATATTGTAAGCTCTTAAAGCTTTATATTGAAACTTTCCTACGCTATACACTTTTTGGTTACTTCCAACGGCAAGCCAGTATTTTTGTTCTTCGTTTAGATTTTTTAAATAAGCAAAAAAATCTCTACTCACCCAATCATAAAATAAATAGGACTTATCTTTGAATTCATAATCTTTTAGAAAATTATAAGCTAAAGTATCAATTAATAGTCCTCCCATTGGAACATCCATAGTTTCTTTCCAAGCTCTTGCCATTCTGCACAATCTTTTTAAATTTTTATTCCATTTGGTATTTGCCGCTGTAAGTTCATCCATTTCTGATTTAGGATCTGTATCTTTCCAACTACCGCCATTATTTGTATCAGGATAAGTGTATGAACCATCAGTGTTTAAGAACGCAGGAACAATTTCAAAATCAATAAAATCCGTAAAATCTATCCTAATAACTTGGCCATCTGCTCTCATATAAGCAGAGCTAAAAGTTTTTTGGATTGAGTTTTTTACAGCTTGTAATAAAGCGGATTGCCCGTTCTCTTGATGCTCATTATACTGTTTATAAGTTTCATAAGGCAATTCCATTAACACATCGATATCACTGGTATGAATCTCAGTAACTCTCCCATATGAACCAATATAAAAACTATGGAGGGTCTCAGATTCGGAATTCCAAAAGTCTTTATTTAATTGCTTTGTAATTCTTTTATATCTATAAGAAATTTTTCCAATTATTTCATCGCTGAATAAAAGATTTTTATTAAATGTTTCAAACCAGATAGATAAACTCATGTGCGTTATAATTTATTGAATATACTCATTCCCTTTTGTTTTCTCAATCTCATATCCTAATTACAACTCACTTACCTATGGTAAGTGTTGATTGGATTCCCGCCTTTGCGGGAATGACATGTCCCGCAAATCTTAAATCAAAAATCTGCTATCTGATTTACATTGAAACTCTCTGCCTCTATTCCTAATTTTATCCCTCACATTTAAATTATAATATCTATTACAGATGATGAAAGACGACAATTTTGATAACGACTCATTAAATGAGCAAACGATGGAAGAAACCGACGACAGCAATGTTCAGGACTCTCCCAATACAAGCTTTCAAACCAGCAATTCAAACGAAAAAGATAATCTTTCGCAGCTTCCGGATACGCTTCCTGTGCTGCCGCTGAAAGATATAGTCGTATTTCCGTACATGATTTTCCCGATATTAGCGGGGCGCGACTCTACCATTAAGGCAATTAATTTCTCGCTTGAGTCGCATAAATACATTCTACTTGTTACGCAGGTTGATGAAAAAATAGAGGAGCCGACGTTTGAAAATCTACACCGCACGGGTACAGTTGCAAAAATCCTTCAGGTGCTTCGTCTGCCAAACGGTCTTATAAAAGTCCTTGTTGACGGCATTGCCCCTGCAAAGATAGATAAGTTTACCAATGCAGAGTTTATCACGGCAAACATCAAAGTGAAAACGATGGAGTTCAAGGAGGATAACGAACTGGAGGCGCTGGTGCGAAGAGCATCGGAGCTGTTCCATAACTACGTGCAGTCGAATAAATCGCTGCCGCAGGAATCTACCCTTGCCTACGATAACATAAAGGAAGCAGATAGAAAGCTTTACTACATTGCCTCTGCGATAAACATCGATACATCTAAGAAGCAGTCTATACTTGAGATTGACGACTTGCATAAGCAGTACTTCGAAATAATTTATATGATGAGCTCGGAGATGGAAATTATGAACGTGGAGAAAGATATCGATGCGAAGATTTACAATGCTATGCAGAAGAATCAGAGGAAGTTTATTGTTCAGGAGCAGATAAGAATTTTACAGGACGAGCTTGGCAGCGAAACAGAGACTGACCCGGAAATGATAAAGCTGAAGGACGACCTGGATAAATCGGGGATATACGGCACTGCGTTAGAGAAGGCGATGGAGGAATTTGCGAAGCTGAAAAAGATTCCGCAGATGTCACCGGATTTTTCAGTGATAAGAAATTACTTAGACTGGATGGCGAGCGTTCCATGGGTGCAGAAGACTGACGATAACTTTGACTTAGACAACGCTAAGAAAATTTTAGACGAAGACCACTACGGACTTGATAAGCCGAAGGACAGAGTGCTTGACCTGCTTGCAGTGCTGAAACAATTAAGAGAAAAAAATATTACCAAGCCGCCTAAGGGGCAGATACTTTGCTTTGTTGGTCCTCCCGGAGTCGGGAAGACATCGCTGGGGCGCTCGATTGCGCGCGCATTGAATAGAAAGTTTGTGAGAATTTCCGTTGGCGGCGTAAGAGATGAAGCTGAAATCCGTGGGCATAGAAGAACATACATAGGCGCATTGCCGGGTAAGATAATTCAGGCGATGAAAAAAGCCGGAACGATAAATCCTGTAATTCTTATAGATGAAATCGATAAGATGAGCAACGATTACAGAGGCGACCCATCCTCTGCTATGCTGGAGGTGCTTGACCCGGAACAGAATCAGACGTTTAATGACCATTACTTAGATGTCGATTACGATTTATCGCAAGTGCTTTTTATCACTACCGCAAATGTGCAGTATCAGATTCCGCTTCCTTTACAGGATAGAATGGAAACGATTGAAATGCGCAGCTATCTTGATTTTGAAAAATTACAGATTGCAAAGAGACATATTATAACCAAGGAAATTGAAGAACATGGGCTTGAGCCGAATCAGGTTGAGTTCCCTGATGAAATGGTGCTAAGAGTGATACATGATTATACAAGGGAAGCCGGCGTCAGAAATCTTGAGAGAGAGCTCTCGACTGTGATTCGTAAAGTTACGCGTAAAGTAGTAACAGACAAAAAGAAAAGCAATAAGCCGGTAAAGATTACCGATGAACTTATAACTGAATACTTAGGAGTTCCGAAGTACCGAAGCAAACTAAACGATGAAAAAATAAAAAGCAGAGTTGGAAGCATTACCGGACTAGCATGGACATCAGTCGGCGGAGATGTATTATACATTGATGTTACTGTAATGAAGGGAGCATCGAAGCTTACTCTTACGGGACAGCTTGGAGACGTGATGAAGGAATCGGTGCAGGCGGGTTACTCCTATGTGAAAGCAAATGCAGCGAAGTTTAAAATTCCTGCAGCTTGGTTCAAAGATAAAGAGATACATATTCACTTGCCTGAAGGCGCGATTCCGAAAGACGGACCATCGGCAGGTATTACTATGATAATGGCA
>JBBRQV010000129.1:0-9368 GCA_038225955.1 Ignavibacteria bacterium
AACATTTTATTAACGCTCAGTAAACCTTACCGACTTTACTAACTTTTAACCGCTCTCCAAAGTTAATAATTATATACTTCAAAACAAATAAGAAGCTCCCTATTACTATATATAGGTGCTTTTTTTGTAAGTTTTTAAAAATTTTTAAATTGAGTATATTGGCAAAGTGAAACGATATTATATTTTAATAATTCTATTCCTGTTTTCAGGAGAATTTACCAGCCTTTACTCAGCATCAACAACGGAAATTGAAAGCCTTGTTAATAAAGGGATAAACGAAAGAAGTTTTCCCGGAGCGCAGCTCGTTATTGAGTCGCATGGTAATATTTTATTAGAAAAAAATTTCGGAAAATATACTTACGATTCAGATGCGCAGGCAGTGAATGATAACAGCATATTCGATTTGGCTTCCGTCACAAAAGTAATAGCAACAACAACTGCTATAATGCAATTGTACGATAAAGGAAAGCTGAACATTAACGATAATGTTTCACTTTATATTCCGGAGTTTGCAACGCAGGAGAAAGGTGATATAAGAATTTCAAATCTACTTCTTCACAACTCAGGTTTGAAGGCATGGATTCCGTTTTACAAGACTCTAAAAACAAAAGAAGAAGTACTTAATACCATTTATAATATCAATCTGGATTATCCAACAGGCTCGAAATTTGTTTACAGTGATTTGAATGCAGTTCTTCTTGCTAAGATTGTTGAGAAAGTAGCTGACATGAGCTTTGATGAATATTGCAGAGTAAATATTTTTCAGCCGCTCGGAATGAAAAGTACAACTTTCAATCCAAGTGACGCTCTTAAGCAATTAGCGCTGCCTACTGAGAACGATACATACTGGAGAAACAGATTATTGCAGGGCGAAGTACATGATGAAACAGCGGCAATGCTTGGTGGAGTTTCAGGTAATGCAGGATTATTTTCAAATGCGCGCGACCTCCTTAAATTCATGGAGGCAATGCTTGCAAAAGGAAAATATTATAATCCTTACTCACGCGGACTTAAAGAAGAAACACTTGTAAGCGCAGATGTTGTTCCGATATTTATTAAAAAATGGGATTCGCCGAAGTATAATAATTCGCGCGGACTTGGATGGGATACAAAGCCTGAGCCAACCTCTTACCGGGCGCCTTGCGGAGAAAAGTTTTCCGAAAATTCCTTCGGGCATACCGGTTATACAGGCACCAGTGTATGGTGTGACGTTGATAAAGAATTAATTGTAATTTTTTTAACAAACAGAGTCTATCCTTCCCGTGATAATAACGGAATAAGAGAGATAAGGCCTGAAGTGCATAATATGGCAGTGGATTTAGCGGCCGGAAAATAATTTTAATCATACAAAAAATCAAAATATAACAATATAATGGCACACTCAAAATTTAAGAACGAACCGTTCACAGATTTTACAAATAAAAAAGAGAAACAGGCTTTTGAAAAAGCTTTGGATAAAGTAACAGCAAGATTTGCAAAAGAATATCCGGTTGTAATCAATGGAGAGAAATTCTGGACAGATGATAAAATGCACTCAATAAATCCTTCAAACGAAGATATGGTATTGGGTACATTCCAAAAAGCAACTGCTGAAATGGCAGTGAAGGCAATCGAAAGCGCCTATGAAACTTTTCAGACATGGAAAGATGTATCACCGAAAAAACGCGCTGACTATCTTTTCAAAGCTGCGAAGCTTATGAGAAAAAGAAAGCACGATTTTTCTGCAATGATGGTTTATGAAGTCGGTAAAAACTGGGCAGAAGCAGATGGCGATACTGCAGAGGCAATCGACTTTATGGAATTTTATGCAAGAGAAATGTTAAGATGGAGCGGTAACCAAGAGCTTGTAAAACTACCTGATGAAAAAAATCATTTGGAGTATATCGGTCTTGGCGTTGGCGCAGTTATTCCACCTTGGAATTTCCCTCTTGCAATCTTAGTGGGAATGACAACTGCAGCATTTGTAACCGGTAACACAGTTGTATTAAAACCATCAAGCGATTCCCCTGCCATTGCGCAAATGTTCTTTGAGCTTCTTGAAGAAATAAAGCTTCCTACCGGAGTTGTAAATTTTGTAACAGGCGGCGGCGGTACAATAGGAGATATTATGGTTCAGCATCACTTGACAAGATTTGTTTGCTTCACCGGTTCGATGGAAGTCGGCTTAAGAATTAATGAGCTTGCAGCAAAAGCACAGCCGGGGCAAATATGGATTAAAAGAGTTGTTGCAGAAATGGGCGGAAAAGATTCAATCGTTGTTGATAAAGAATTACACAGCTTTAATGATGCAGTGAAAGGAACACTTTCTGCAGCATTTGGTTTTCAAGGACAAAAATGTTCAGCCTGCTCGAGAGTAATTGTGCATGAAAGCATTTACGATAAATTCTGTGATTCATTGGCAGAGAATGTAAAGACATATAAAGTTGATAATGCAGTGACCAACGCTCCGATGGGACCTGTGATAAACAAGCGCTCACAGGATAACGTTTTAAGGTACATTAATAAAGCAGTTGAAGAAGGCGGAACAATAATTGCCGGCGGCAATAAAATAGAAGGCAAAGGATTCTACGTTGAGCCAACGATTATAAAAGATGTTGATAGAAACGCAACAATTTCTAAAGAAGAAATTTTTGGACCGGTGCTTGCAGTTCTTAAAGCAAATGATTTTGATGATGCAATCAGCATTGCAAATAATACAATGTTCGGACTTACAGGAGCAATCTTTACAAAGAATAAGAAGAGATTACACAAAGGCGCAAAGGAATTTTTCGCAGGTAATTTATATCTGAACAGAAAATGTACAGGCGCATTAGTTGGCGTGCATCCCTTCGGCGGATTTAACATGAGCGGAACGGATTCAAAAGCAGGCGGCAGAGATTATCTAGGTTTATTCATGCAGGCAAAGCTTACGAGCGAAAAGAAAATGAAGAAATAATTTTATGAAGTCAATCAAATTTCTCTTAGCTCTTTCAGCACTTGCTCTACTGTTAAGCTGCGACTCTATTTTCAATCGTGTTCAGGAAAAAGTTGAGCAGAAAGTACAGGAGAAAATTGATAAGACAATTGATGATGTAGTGAATAAAATGGATAGCACAGTGAGTAAGATGAGTCTGGATTCATTAAAGGTGATTAAAAAATCATTGGATTCTGTCTATGATAAAAGCGCTAAAAAATTAAAGGAAAAAACGGGGAACAAATGAAGTTTCTATATATTTTATTAGTATTACTTTTTATTGTTGCAGGATGCGGAAAATCCCAACTCGAGTTGGATAAAGAACGGATTCAAAAAGAAGCTGATGATTTAAAAAGAAAAATAGACTCCACCAGTAAATATATTAAAGTTGAAAAGAGAAGCATGGACAGCATAAAGGAAACAATTGATAGTTTATCTTATAAGATAGAAGATACAAAAAAGAAACTGGATAAGATGGACCCACTGAAACAGAACAATGAATCAACTAAAAAACAAAAAATTCAAAAATAAATGAAATACTTTTATATTTTACTAGCATCACTATTCTTAATCGCAGGCTGCGGGAAAAGTCAGCTTGAGAAGGAGAAGGAGAAAGTTCAAAAAGAAGTTGATGATTTAAAAAGAAAAATGGATTCAACTCAGCAAAAGATTAATCAAGAAAAACAAAGTCTTGATAGTCTGAATAAGTCGCTGAATATGTCTGCGCCGAAAACAAATAAAAAACCCGAGAAGTTGGATGAATCCGCTATTAAAAGAACTGATGAATTGGTACAGCCCGAAACTGAACTACCAAAGGCAATAGACGGTGACCAGGAAAACAAGAAGAAAGAAAAAACTAAAAAATAAATGAAATACTTTTATATATTATTCCTGTCTCTTTTCATAATTACAGGCTGCGGGAAAAGTCAGACTGAGTTAGAAAAAGAAAAAATTCAGAAAGAAGCTGATGAGATTAAAAAGAAAATTGATACAACACAGCAAAAAATTAATCAGGAAAAGAAAAGCATCGATAGCTTAAGAAAAAATGTTGAGAGACATACGCCCGATAAAAATGGGGGTGATGCAGTAACTCAGCCAGATGCAACCGCTGAGCCTGAAAAAATAATTCAAACAAAATAAAATTTAAATAAATAACATAGAATAAAATGAAATTACACGAATATCAAGCTAAGCAGTTACTACAGAAGTACGGCGTATCGATTCAAGGCGGAGTGCCTATCACATCAATGGAGCATTTTGATGGCGCAGTTGATACACTAAAAGAGCATGGCGTAGGACAAATTGTTGTGAAGGCACAAATTCACGCAGGCGGCAGAGGAAAAGGAACTGTTTATCATAAGCACGATAGAAACGAAGTTGCTGTTGAAGGCGGAGTAAAATTCTTCGGTGATAATTTTGAGAAAGCAAAAATATACGCAGAAAAAGTTTTAGGCAACGTACTTGTTACTCACCAAACCGGACCTGAAGGAAAAGAAGTGCAAACACTTTTCATCGCAGAAGGATTAGATTATAAAAAAGAATTATACCTTGGCATTCTTTTAGATAGAACAAATTCAAAGAATGTCATAATGGCATCTACTGAAGGCGGCATTGAAATTGAAACTGTTGCAGAAGAGACTCCTGAAAAAATTATAAAAATCTGGGTTGACCCGGGTACAGGACTTGAAGACTATCAGGCTCGCGAGCTTGCATTCGGACTTGGGCTTGTTGGACCTGAGTACAAAGATTTCCTGAAGTTCATCAAAAATCTTTACACAGCCTACGAAGCAATGGATGCCTCTATGGTTGAAATCAATCCTATGATTATTACAAACGATGATAAAATAATGGCGCTTGATGCAAAGGTTACTCTTGATGATAATGCAACATTCAGACATAAAGATTTTGAAGCGCTTCGTGATTTAAACGAAGAAGATCCGCTTGAAGTTGAAGCATCGAAATTCAATTTGAATTATATCAAACTTGACGGGAACGTTGGCTGTATGGTTAACGGCGCCGGACTTGCGATGGGAACGATGGATTTAATTAAGCTTGCCGGTGGTTCACCTGCTAACTTCTTAGATGTAGGCGGTACAGCCAGCCCTACTACAGTAGAAAACGGTTTCAGAATTATTTTATCTGACCCGAATGTTAAAGCAATTTTAATTAATGTCTTCGGCGGAATTGTAAGATGCGATAGAGTTGCAAACGGAGTAATTCAGGCTGCAAAAAATATCGATATAAAAGTTCCTGTTGTTGTAAGATTACAGGGTACGAATGCAGTTGAAGCAAGAGAGATACTTGATAACTCAGGATTGAATCTGATTTCAGCTGATACATTAGCCGATGCCGCAGAGAAAGTTACTATGGCGCTTGCGCTGGCTGAGAGTAATGAAGTTGTATCCGAAGAAGTAGTTTAAGGAAGTAGTATAATTTAAGCAAAACAAAAATGTCTTACAAAAATATAACAGAGACATACTCATTAACATACGATGATATTTCTCTTCTGCCCGACCAGATTTCAGCAGTTGAGCATCGTTCCGGATGTGATACAAGCGCAGAATTTCTCGGTATTAAATTAGGAATTCCGATTATCGGTTCCCCTATGAATACTGTTTGTGGCGGAAAGATGGCAAAGTCATTGGCTGATTTGCAATGTCTTGGAGTGATTCACAGGTTCAATACAATCGAAGAGCAGATAGAAGAATTTGAGCATAATGATTTGAAAGGAAGCGAGTTGAAGTCAGCTGCAGTCGGTATCAATAAAAAAATTGATATAGACCGTTTGAAAAAACTTGCTGACTACGGAATAAAAATTATGTGTGTAGATATTGCTAATGGCGGCTCGAAGATGATTGAAAGTTATCTCAACGACATTCAGGATATAATAAAAAAATATAAACTGAAAATTATTGCAGGTAATGTTGCAAGCTATGAAACAACAAAATTTTTAATCGATTTAAAAGTTGATGCAATCCGTGTTGGTATTGGTAACGGAGCAATGTGTTCGACTTCCATAAAATCCGGCATTGGTATCGGACAAGTTGATGCAATCATCCGCGCATTAAAGGCAAAAGATGAAACGAAGAGTGATGTAAAAATTATTGCTGACGGTGGAATAAATACTCCCGGCGCAATGTGCAAAGCTCTTGCACTTGGCTGCGATGCAGTTATGTTCGGCAGGGTGTTAGCAGGAACGGAAGAATCTCCCGGCGATGTATTGAAGTATAATAATCAGCTCTGGAAAAAATATTGCGGCAGCGCATCGTTTGCAGTAAAGCAGGAAAAGAAAAATTATATTGAAGGCGAAGAGTCGTTGGTAACATACAAAGGAAGCGTTTCAAAAATCATACGTGATTATCAGGAAGGACTGCAGTCATCAATGAGTTATTTGAATTCGACCACGATTGCAGAGTTCCAAAAAAATTCTACATTTGTAAGATTAACGAGCAATTCTTTCAATGAAAGAAAACCTCAGGTATAATATATTATAATAATGCTTAAAGTCTTCTGGTTCAGAAAAGATTTACGATTAGAGGATAATACAGCATTAAAAACGTTCATTGAAAATACAGAAAGTACCGATGAAATTTTATTTTTATACATAAAGAATAAAAATAAATTCGAGTATTACGGAGAGAAGAGAATAAATTTTTTATATCAGTCTCTCAGCGAGCTTAAGCACGATTTAAAAGAAAAGGGATTTAATTTATTTATTGCTGAAGGAAAAAGCTTTGACGTTTTTAAAAAGCTGAAGGGTGAAGCAAAAGAGATTGAGATTTATGCTAATGAACAGGTTGAACCATATTGTATAAGACGCGATGGAAAGATAAAAGAGATAATTCCCTCTTTTCGTTTATACAAAGATAATACGATTTTTCCATTAGGAGAAATCAAGAACGGAGAAGGAAAATTTTACTCAGTCTTTACTCCGTTCAAAAATAAATTTTTATCTGATTTAAAAAGTGAATACTGCTCAAAACAGAATTATAGTTTTGAGAGCATAAAAGATGTTAAAGAGTTCAAACCTAAGAAGTTAAAAGAGTTTGATTTAAAGTTTAGTGAATACGGATTTATAAAAGGCGGTAGAAGTGAAGCGGTAAGATTATTAAAGCTGTTTTACGATAAGAAGATGACTTCTTATAAAGAGCAGCGTGATTTACCCGATGAATACGGCACAAGTTTTTTATCAGCGCATATACATTTTGGTACAATAGGAATAAGAGAGGTTTTCAGAACGGCTTTTAATAAACAGGCAAAAACAAAAAACGCTGCTGAAAACGAAAGTGTTAATACGTGGATAAAGGAATTAATATGGAGAGAGTTTTATTACAATATAACTTTCCATAATCCGAGAATAATTGTTGATTCTTTCAGGCCGGAGTACGATAATCTGAAATGGAACTATGATGAGAGGCTCTTTAAAATTTGGTGTGAAGGAAAAACAGGCTACCCGATTGTTGATGCAGGAATGCGACAGCTGAATGAAACTGGTTGGATGCATAACAGAGTGCGGATGATAACGGCAATGTTTCTTACGAAGGATTTGTTTATGGACTGGCGGCTCGGCGAAAAATATTTTGCCGATAACTTAATCGACCTGGATTTTTCAAGCAATAACGGAGGCTGGCAGTGGAGCTCCTCTACAGGATGTGATGCGCAGCCCTACTTCAGAATTTTTAATCCCGTTCTGCAAAGCAAAAAATTTGATGCCGGAGGAAGTTATATAAAAAAATATATTCCTGAGTTAAAAGATGTTGATGCAGAGTATATTCACGAACCATGGCAACACGAGGAAGTTTTAAAAGAGAAATACGGAATTAAACTTGGCAAGGATTATCCTTTGCCAATAGTAGTTCACTCTGAAATAAAAGAAAAAATAATTTCTGAGTTTAAAAGAATTCAGAATAAAAAGTTTGAATAGATAAAATCATTTGGAAAACATTTACGATAAATATGAACCTGTAATCGGGCTTGAAATTCATGCTCAGATGAAAACGCAGACGAAGGCATTTTGCAAATGCTCGACGAATTTTCATAATTCGCCAAACTCGAATGTATGCCCTATCTGCCTCGGTATGCCTGGCACATTACCTGTACTGAATAAAGAAGTTTTGGATTACGCTATTCGCATGGGACTTGCTACGAACTGCTCCATAAGAGAGAAGTCTATCTTTGCCCGTAAAAATTATTTTTATCCTGACCTTACAAAAGGCTATCAGATAACACAGTTTGAAACTCCGATTTGCTACGAAGGTTTTATAAATGTTAAACTGAAAGATAAATCAGAGACAAGAATAGGTATTACTAGAATTCACATGGAAGAAGATGCGGGAAAATCGATTCACGATTTCTCCGACAATGAAACGCTTGTTGATTTCAACCGCTGCGGAGTTCCGCTTATTGAAATTGTAAGTGAGCCCGATATACGCTCATCGGAAGAAGCCATTACGTACATGCAAAAGATAAGGCAGATTTTAATTTACCTCGATATCTGCGACGGTAATATGGAAGAAGGAAGTTTACGCTGTGATGCGAACGTATCAGTTAGATTGAAAGGTGCGAAGGAATTCGGCAACAGAACAGAAATAAAAAATCTTAATTCGTTCAAGAATGTTTCAGATGCAATTGAGACTGAAATAAAAAGACAAATTGAAGTTACTGAAAAGGGTGAGAAAGTTTTTTTCACTACAATGACTTACAATGCAAAGGATAAAACGACGACTGCAATCCGCTCGAAGGAAGAAGCTCACGATTACAGATATTTCCCTGAGCCCGACTTAGTTATTACTAGAGCGAATGAAGAAATGGTAACTGCAATAAAAGCAAAGCTGCCTGAATTCCCTGATGATAAATCAAAAAGATTTGTTGCAGATTATTCCATACCTGAATACGACGCAGAAATTTTAACAAGCGGCAAAGAGCTATCGGTTTATTTTGAAAATATAATCACAGAGCTGAAGCATAAGAATGAAAAAGGATATAAGCAGGCAAGTAACTGGGTGATGAATGAAGTGCTGAAAGTTTTGAACGATAAGAAAATTGGCATTGAGAAATTTTCGATTCCTGAAATTAATTTAGCGAAGTTAATTGATATACTCCTCGATGAAAAAATAAATAAGACAACTGCATTAGAAATTTTTGAAGAGATGCTTACTAAAGAAACACGTGAGGAACAAAATCCCGACGTATTAATTAAGGAAAAAGGACTTGAGCAAGTAAGCGATACAAGCGAAATAGATGAAATTATAAAAAAGATTTTAAATGAAAGTCCGAAGGAAGTTGAGCGATATAAAGGCGGCGAGAAAAAACTTGCAGGATTGTTTGTCGGCAAGATTATGAGAGAGAGCAAAGGAAAGGCAAACCCTAAAATTGTAAACGAACTTCTTTTAAAGAATCTTGAAGCATTAGAAAA
>JBBRQV010000130.1:0-9194 GCA_038225955.1 Ignavibacteria bacterium
AAAAGATGATCTAAATTGTTTGGAGTTTGATGAAGTTGTAGATTTTAAAGATAGTCTTAACGGTAATTTTGCTGCAATTCACGAGGTAACATACAAAAATATTGAAACAAAATTTAGATTTTTTTATGATAATGATGAACAGCACGCGAATATATTAGGCAATAAGTCTCCTGATTGGAAATATGAAGAAGAATTAAGGATTATGTTTCTTTCAAAATCTTTTTTACAAGATGGATTTATTAAGCAAAAAATTAAATTTACAAAAAAAATACTGAACAAAGTTATTTTTGGTTTAAAAACTTCTGAAGAAGACAAGAGTACTATACGAACAATTATAAAAGATAAAGGTTACGATGTAAAATTTTTCAAATGTGAACGAAAAAAAAATGAATATGGCCTTAATATAGTTCCTGATATTGATGCTTGATTGGATTCCCGCCTTCGCGGGAATGACAGTGTAGTTATAATAATAATTTAGACTTCCCCTTGCCCCCTTCCTTATAAAGCTACCAATTATCAAGTCCCGCTTTAGCGGGAGAGGGGAAAAAATTACGTAACTAAAATATAAATGTAACCGCAATTTTTTACTTACAAACTAATCTTATATATCCTATTTTACATTTCAATACAAATTTTATAAATCTGTTATCAATCCTTCATGAAAATTCTTGAAATCAGAGCGCTTCGTGGTCCTAATTATTGGAGCATAAGAAGAACAAAATTAATTGTAATGCGTCTTGACCTCGAAGAGTACGAGAGCAAGCCATCGAATGAAATTCCCGATTTTCTTCAAAAGCTAAAAGTCGTTCTGCCTACACTGGAAGAGCATCGCTGTAGCTATGATTTTGCCGGAGGATTTTTAAAGCGAGTTGAAGAAGGCACATGGGCAGGACATATTATCGAACACATGGCGCTTGAACTGCAAACACTTGCTGGAATGGATACGGGTTTCGGCCGCACCCGCGAAACAAGCACAAAGGGAGTTTATACAGTCATCTTCAGCTACATTGAAGAAGATGCCGGACTTTATATCGCCAAGGAGGCTACGGAATTATTTAAGCTGATTGCAGGTGATAACTCCTATGAAGATGTTATGAAGTACAGAGATGATATTATCCAAAGGCTCAGAGAGATTCGTGAAGATGTGCGTTTCGGTCCGAGCACAGGCTCTATTGTAGAAGAGGCAAAGCTGAGAAATATTCCTCACATAAGATTAAATCAAAATTCACTTGTGCAGCTTGGTTATGGAATTCATCAGCAGAGAATTCAGGCAACGATAACCTGCAAAACAAATATGATATCTGTTGATCTTGCCTCGGATAAAAATGCAACCAAGAGACTTCTCGGTGAAATGGGTGTACCTGTTCCTAAGGGTTATATTTTAAGAAATGAAGATGAGATAGAAAGTATTGTAAAAAAACTGGGATTTCCTCTTGCCGTAAAACCTTTAGACGGGAATCATGGAAAAGGAATTACGGCAAATCTTAATACATTGGATGAAGTAAAGACGGCATTTCATCAGGCAAAAAAATTCTCAAGAACAATTATTATTGAGCGTTCGATTAGTGGAAAAGATTTCAGAGCGCTTGTAATAAATAATAAACTTATTGCAGTTGCAGAACGAACTCCTGCTTGCTGTAAAGGCGATGGTAAATCTACAATTCAGCAATTGATAGATAAAGAAAATGCAGACCCGCGCAGAGGTTACGGACATGAAAAGACTCTGACTCAGATAAAAATCGATGATATGACTTTAACACTTTTAGAGTTGAAGGGGTACAACCTTGATACAGTCTTAAAGAAAAATGAATTTTGTTATTTGAAATCTACTGCAAATATTTCTACAGGCGGTACGGCGATAGACCGCACTGAAGAAGTTGACCCGCAGAATATATTTTTATTTGAGCGCATTGCAAAAATTATTGGGCTTGATGTCTGCGGTATTGATGTTGTTGCCCCCGATGTTTCTACTCCCATCGCAGAGAATGGCGGCGGAATTGTAGAAGTGAATGCAGCGCCGGGATTCAGAATGCATCTTGAGCCATCGGAAGGTATTGGCAGAAACGTTGCTGAGCCTCTTGTTGATATGCTTTTTCCTCCCGGAACTCCTGCAAGAATTCCGATTATAGCTGTAACAGGAACGAACGGTAAGACAACTACAACGCGACTGATTGCGCACATAATGAAACAGGTAGGATATACAGTTGGCTTTACTACTACCGAAGGTGTTTACATAGGTAACTCATTAATTGAGCCGGGTGATAATACGGGACCAATGTCTGCGAAGATGGTTTTGATGGACCCGACTGTTGAAATTGCCGTGCTTGAAACTGCCCGCGGTGGAATTGTCCGTGCAGGGCTTGGCTTTGATTACTGCGATATTGGAATATGTACAAATGTTACAGTTGACCATCTTGGTTTAAAAGATATTAATACAATCGAAGATATGGCGCGTGTAAAAGCAGTTGTACCTGAGAGCGTGAAGAAAACAGGTTACGCAATTTTAAATGCCGATGACGATTTAGTTTATAAAATGAAAGAAGAGCTTGAAAGCAAAGTTGCGCTTTTTAGTATGGATGAAAATAATAAGAGAATAAAAAAGCACACTGCTAAAGGCGGCATTGCAGCAGTGTTTGAAAATAATTATATCACAATTATAAAGAGCGGTTGGAAAGTCCGCATAGAAAAAGTTATAAATATTCCGCTGACATTTGGCGGACGAGCTGCGTTTATGATTCAAAACGTTCTTGCTGCTGTTCTTGCTGCGTACTTGCAGGGACTTACAACGGAAGATATTAAATTCGGCTTGACTACATTTGTACCGGGCACTGCGCAAACTCCGGGAAGATTGAATCTCATCGAAGTAGGTGAGTTCAAAGTGCTGATTGACTTTGCGCATAATCCTGCAGGTATGGAAGCGCTCTCTAAGTTTGTTGATAAAGTCCCGAACAAAGTAAAAATTGGTGTTGTTGCAGGAACAGGCGATAGAAGAGATGAAGATATCATTAAGCTCGGAAGCGTAGTAGGAAAGATGTTTACAAAAGTTGTTATAAGGCAGGATGACAATTTACGTGGTCGAGCAACTGCTGACGAAATTTCTGATTTGTTATTGAAAGGAATTTTGAAAGCAAATCCTGATATAAAGCATAAAGTTATTGCCGATGAAGTTGAGGCAATTGAGTTTGCGCTTACGCATACAAAGAAGAATGAATTGCTGGTATTGCTCCCGGATAATATTCCGAGATGTATACAGATTGTAAATAAGTTCAGAGAGAATTATAATCCTGTGAAGGTTGAGAATAGCGATATTCCGAACCAGTAATTTGATTGCTTATTAATTACGGAACAAAACATTTTTGGGAGAGTAAATATGACAACTAATAAAATGTTTTGAATAGAATAATTCTTGTAGTTATTTTGTTTTTACTCTGTGGGGGTGTTTTCGCGCAGATTGATTCAGTTATAAATTTTAAGACTAATTACATTTTTTCGGTTGAGTATGTGAATGCCGATAGTACTGAATCGGAAATTAAAGAAGCTAAAATATTATCGCTATCTGATTTTGGCTTAAGAGTAAATTTTTCGCAAGAGGGCATTGAATACTCGAAGAATCTTGAGTTAAAAAATTTAAGGAAGATCGGTTATAAGACAGGAAATAATGGTTGGAAGTATGCAGGGTATGGATTTGTAGGGACTGCATGCGCATCTATACTTGTTACCCAACTTTTCGGAAAAGCTATTACAAAGGGCTATGATAGTGATCAGGCAGGTTTTGGAGTTTTACTTGTTGCTATAACTGCACCATTCGTTGGAGGATTGATAGGACTCTTGATTGGTTCAGGTATAGATGATTATAAATCTTCGGATTTGACTTCATATGATAAGGATTTGAAATCAAAGCTAGAAAGAGTCAAAATGATTATTAGTGAGAGCAATAGAATTAACCGTTAAAATAATATTTCAGTTAAATAAAAAATAATTTGTAATAAATTTCTATATGCTTATTTGCGGAATAGATGAAGCAGGCAGAGGACCTTTAGCGGGTCCCGTAGTTGTTGCAGGCTTTATAAATACCAATAATTATTATAACGAGTTTATAACTGACTCAAAGAAAATATCTGAGCCGGATAGGGAGTTATTGTTTGAAGAATTAATTTCCGCTGGCTGCGTGTATTTTATTGTAAGGGTTGAGCATGATGTTATTGATGACATAAATATCCTTGCCGCTACAATGCAAGGCATGGGTACGATTGCTTTTGAACTAAAAGCTAAATGCCAGAAATTTTTGATTGACGGGAAATATTTTAAACTCAAAGACGGCAGAGAGAAAGAATTAAACTATGAAACTATAGTGGAGGGCGATGCAAAGATTTTTGAAATCTCCTGCGCATCCATACTCGCAAAAGTTACCCGTGATAGAATTATGAGAGAATTTGATAATGAGTACCCTGATTATAAATTCGGCAAGCATAAAGGATACGGCACAAAAGAACACATAGGATACATAAAGCAGTTTGGTTTAACTCCGATTCACAGAAGGTCTTTTTGTAAAAATTTTATGGATGCTAATGCAGAACTCAACTCCGTGCATATATAAGAATAGATTAGGAAAAGCGGGCGAACTGCTTGCTAAAGAATTTATGATAGGCGAAGGCTATACATTCTTGAAAAGCAATTACAGATATGATAGGGCTGAAGTTGATTTAATTTTTACTAAGCCCGGTGAAAAAGAAAATGAGATAATTTTTACAGAGGTAAAAACTCGGAGAAGTAAGAAATTTGGCGAAGGCGAGGAGTCAGTCGATGCAAAGAAGCAAGCTCAGATAAGAAAAGGCGTTGAAGGGTTTTTGTATGAGAATGAAAGCTATCGTGACTATCAATTGCGGATAGATGTTATAGTTGTTTACTTAATGAATAATGAAAAAAATATAGTTCACATAAAAAACGCATTCTATTAATAAATAAAAATAAATATATGGCAGACAATTTCTCATTTGATATAGTATCGGAAATAGATTTACAGGAAGTAGATAACGCTTTGAATCAGGCAGTTAAGGAAATCCAGCAGAGATACGATTTAAAAGGCAGTCACAGTGAAATCACTTTAAACAAAAAAGATAAGAAGATAAACGTTACTTCGGGTGATGACTTTCAGGTGAAAACTGTAAATGATATTCTTCAGAATAAATTAATCAAGAGGGGAATATCCATCAAGGCTTTGAAGTATGGTACGGTTGAGCAGGGCAGTGGTATGGGCACGGCGAAGCAGGAAATTACTCTGCTCGCAGGGATTGAAAAAGAAAGCGCGAAGAAGCTTGTGAAGCTGATAAAAGATATGAAGCTGAAAGTGAACGCTTCCATTCAAGATGAACAGGTAAGAGTTCAGGGAAAATCGAAAGACGATTTACAGGAAGTGATTAAAATGATGAACGGCGCAGATTTGGATTTTGCTTTTCAGATAACGAATTACCGTTAGGCAATTAACAATTAGTAGTTAACAATTATCAGAAAATACTTCATAATATTAGTTATAATTCTTGCGCTTTCCTCTCTGATATTTTTTAATCAGAGTGAAAGCCAGACTAATGTTCGCAGAGAAGGGAGTAAGGTTGATATAGTAATAATCGATGCGGGGCACGGGGGCAAAGACCCCGGAAGCACGAGCATTACAAAAATTCCGGAGAAGAATTACAACCTTCTCATCGCAAAGTACCTCGCCGAAATGCTGCGGAAGAATTATTCCGATATGGAAGTTTATATGACTCGCGATGATGACACATTTATTGATAAGAAGGAGCGCGGAAGCATTGCTAATTCAAAAAAGGGCAAGCTATTCGTAAGTATTCACTGCAATTCAAAGCTGCCTGAAGAAACTGATAAAAGTGGATTTGAAGTCTATGTTATTTCACCCACAAAAACGATGGACGCTATAAAAATTACACAGAGTGAAAACCAGCTTTTACGCGATAATACGGATTCGCTGAGAGGCAGAACAACTTTCCAAAATGATTTCATAGTTTCCTCAATGCTCACAAATGTTTACCGAAGGTATTCTGAGCGGTTTGCATCTATAATCTCAAACGAGCTTACTAAAACAACTCAATTAGAAAATCGTGGAGTGAAGGAAGAAGAGTTTGTCGTTAACTGGGCTTCTTCGATGCCTTCTGTTCTTGTTGAGTGCGGATTCCTTTCCAATAAAAAAGACGAAGCATACCTTCGCTCAAAAGACGGTCAATACGATATTGCCCGCTCAATTTATAAAGCCATTCGGTATTATAAGATGGATTATGAGTGGGAGAATGAGTTTTAAAATCTTATGAAGAAAAAATCAAACACTAGTAAGACACAAAGTAAAACCGATGGGAATAAAAAGAGTCGTTGGGAGAAAGCTACTGTTATCATAGCTGGTTTTAGCTTAATAGCTCTTTTAATTATAAATAGAGAGAATATTAAAAAATTATTAAATTTTTCTAAACCAGAAATAGTGATAATGTTTGATTGTGATTTTAGTAAAAGTAAATATTCAGTTTATGCAAAGAATATTGGTGATTTAGAGGTAAAGGTGAATTATTCTTTGAAGGGTTGGAACTCAGAACCTCCAGAGAATCCAAGAAAAAATTCTGAAACTCTGAGAAAAAATCAGACATTACCTATTGTGGAATTTGATCAAAATTCGTGGGTACAGCCAGATACCACTGTTCAATTGAATTTAAATATTTCTTATGGAAGTGAAAACGGTTCTGGAGATTCTACATTCTCTTTATTAAAACGTGGTGCTAATAAAATTACTGCGAGATAATTTAAACTTCTTAGGAATTTCTTTATATAAACAAAAAAGCCATCCTGATTTCATCGGGATGGCTTTTTAAATGTAATTTAGTTAAATCCTATTTTAACTATTTTCGGTGATTGTTTCAAATCAACTAAAACGTTATAGTCTTTAACGGCACCTTCGTAGTTATCGTAGTTACCGGTTAAGAGACGGAATTTAACAGAGTTCTGATTATGAATTTCTTCAAAGTACAATGTAGTGAAGTTTTCAGACTCTAATAATCCAACTATTTTTTCCGCTTCAGCTTTAGCTGAGAAAGTTCCTAAGTCTATTGTATAGCCTGTAAGAAATTTAACTCTGTTTGTTATATCAAAGTAGTTTTTGGCATTTTCGCCTGTAACTTCCTGGTATATTTTTGAGTTAGCGTTTTTAGCATCAGGAGTTAGAACTTTAATTCTAACGGTCTTGAAATTTTTAAAAATGTTGTTTAAGTCCTCACCCGAGATTCCGGCATGATTTCCGTTAGTAGCATCTTCAAAGTATTCAATAAATACTTTTGATTTACTTGCAAGTGTTTCCTCGAAAAGATTAAGAGGGGTTAGATCTTCGGGGGTTTCTTCTACTTCTGTGCCAGATATAAAGACTTCAAGTCTTACCTGAGTAGTGCCGCCCATTCCTAGCTCGTCTTTCGCCGCTTTGGATAGATCAATTATTCTGCCTCCTACATAAGGACCTCTGTCGTTTACTGTAACGACTACGAACTTGTCGTTTGAGAGGTTGGTTACTTTAAGTACAGTTCCAAATGGTAAAGTTTTGTGAGCTGCCGTCATTTCATTAGTGTTAAACCGTTCACCTGAAGCGGTTTTCCTACCTTGAAATCCTGGGCCATACCACGAAGCTTCGCCTTCCTGTACAAAGTCCGGATCAACTTTCGAAGTTCTTGCGAATAAATTATTGGTTCCTGTGCTGCTAATTGGATTAACCAAAACTAATGCGATAAATGCAAAAAGTATCGCGTTAATTTTAAGTTTGGTCAAGTGTCTCCTTTTTATGTTTTCTGTTTGTATCAAACACTCAGGGAAGCGCGCAGACCATGCGGCTTAAAATTTTAGTCTTAATTCTCCGTTTTACGCAGAGATAATGTTAAAGAACGATATTAAGAAAAACTTGTGATTGTGTTTTAAGAAGCAGTAAAGTATTGATTTTAGATTTAATAAGCAAGGAGCTTCGATATGCATTTTCCCACTCTAATCTGACTTTAAACGTTAGTTTCAAAGAAAATATTTGATAAACTATTGTTATTCATATAAACCATAAACACATTAATTATTTATAGAGTTAATGACCAAACTTTTTTCTAAAAATTTCTAAAAATCCGCTCAAAGTACTTCGTGGATATTTATTGACTCTTATTTCGCAGAAAGAATGTATCTTGCAAATTTGCTATTATGCAGTTTTGTATTCTTGAAAAACTCTTACTAACTTTCAACTGGTCGGGAAATAGTCGGATTTCTCTCTGCAATAATCTGCTACAAAATCTCAAAGTCTCAAAATCTCAAAATCTCAAAAAGGTTGACTGTGCTAATTGATAATTACTAATGAACAAAGTCGGAAAGTGGTCGGATTTTATTTTGACGAGTCGTTTTGCCAAATTGTTACATTGTTGTCACATTACCCTTTCAAAAAATTCTTTTCAATGACGGATTTTTGACGGATTCTTTAATTCTGCGCTTTAAATAAAACTAAAGCCACTCCATATTAATGGAGCCCATATTCCGCTTTAGCGTGAGGGTTAGGTGCGTGGCTATGAAAGTAACATTATTGCCACATTTTCCTTTTTTTCAAAATTAACCACTCAATGATGGATTTTTGACGGATTCTGCGATTCCGGCTCTTTTTACCACTAAGACACAAAAATCACAAAACCCCACTGAAAGAAATTATAAAGCAGTTAGGATAAACAATTCTACCCTTGAGGGGAGTACAACCTGAAAGGTCGGGAGGGGTGTTTTTGTGAACACCCCCGTCTCGCGGAGTTTATCCCGTACTTGATGCGAGGCTCGACACCTCCCTCAAGGGAGGAATTATTAACTTTGTCCCAAGAAGTATATAGTTTTACTTAAAAGAGCGTCTGTATGTTAGGGCCAGCATTGTGTTGTGTTATCATAGTAAACTCCCGTTGCAATAATACCAGTTGTAATTGTCTTGCAAAAGCCTGCGCTTACTATTGAACTATAACTTATGTTCACATTGGTTAGATTTGCTCCCGTTAAAACTGCAAATTCCAAATCACAATATTGCATATTCGAGTTTGTCAAATTAGCATTTAGTAAACGGGCATATAAAAATTCCCCGTAAGTCAAATCACAATTCACACAGTTTCCTGTGGTTTGTAGTGTATGCCAGTCATTCGGATTGAAAT
>JBBRQV010000131.1:0-9108 GCA_038225955.1 Ignavibacteria bacterium
TCATCTTTTATTTCACTATTAAATCCAAATGCGATTCCTTTATGGCAATTCGCATAATGTGACCATAATAAAATATTATTATTAATTTTGCTTCCACTAAATATTAAAAATTCTTTATTCTTTTTTTCTTTTTCCAAACCATATTTATTAAAAAAACTAAAATCAAAATTATTATTTAATATTGCTCTAATAGTGTTTTCTTTTATTTCTTGTGGGATTAAGATACTCGCATGTATGAATTCAATATACTTCTTCGCAGTAGCTTGAAAATCCCATGAGACACAGCTATCAAATGGATCATTAAATTCTTCAGGAAATGACAAATGGAACTCATTATTTATCAGCAACTCCAAAGTATATTTATCAACCGGTCTATATTTATAAACTATCATAAAATTTAATTTCCACTTATTAAATTATCAGACCTGCATATAATCACCGACCACTTCCAAAGGCTTGCGCTTTATGACATCGTACCTGATTGTACTCGATAAAATATGCAGCTGAAGACCGAAGACTGAAAACGGTTCGTTATCTTTTACCTCGGCAATGTTGATGTAGTTTACATTCGAGCCGTCAACGATTGTGACAGTTCCCTTACCAAGCACTTCAAGCACTCCGTTTTTGTGGATGAGAATTGCAGTATCTTCATCTATACCGATTCCGATGTTTTTAGGATTATAACAGACAGCAGTAATAATTCTGTTCAGTCTTGCACGCTGAGTAAAATGCTGGTCGATGATAATGTTCTTTAGTATCCCAAGCCCAGGGGCAATTTTGACTGTTGATTGATTTGGAGAATTCCCTTCGCCCCTTACAATCATTTCCGAGCTCATGCAAGCTGCGCCTGCGCTGGAGCCCGCGATAACAAGTCCGCTGCGGACTTTCTTAGCAAGCTTCTGGATAAACTCTGTTCCACCGAGCAGCGAGCTTAAACGCATCTGGTCACCCCCTGTAATAAAAACACCGGTGAGATTTTTAAGAATTTTATCAGCATCTATATTGAGAACATCCTGTCGTGAAACTGCTTCAAGAACTTTTATTTTCTTAACGCCAAGGCTGCTGAAAATTGTAGTGTAAAGCTTTGCAGCAATCTCCGCAAAATCTGATGCAATGGGAATTATTAAAATGTTTGCTTTCTTATCGCCTGAAAGTGATACGAATTTTCTGATGATGTGACGCTCGTTAAATTTGTCTTCAGCTCCGCCTATGATTAAAATAGGACCGCCGAACGATGGGGTAGATTTTGCCAATAGATGTATTTAAATAATGAAAGTTGTAATTTATCAATTTTAAAGGAATTTTTAGAGGGTAAATTTTTTCTTGGTAAGAGTTAGTTCCTATAAAATGGAAGGCAAATAAGCTAATTTTGTAATGAAGAAATGCTTAAAACAACATTATTGAATACTTATTATTTTTTTGATTTTGATAGTACGTTTACAAACTCCGAGGCGTTAGAAGTTCTTGCCGGAATTTCATTGGAAAGGAGTCCTTATAAGGATAAAATCCTTAAAGAGATTACTTCAATTACAACACAGGCAATGGATGGCAGTATTGGCTTTTCCGATGCTTTAAAAAGAAGAATTGCCCTGCTGAACGCAAACAAATCTCACTTAGAAACTTTAGTTAAAGAACTAAAGAAAAGTATATCAACTTCTGTTATAAGAAATAAATCGTTCTTCAAAAAAAATTCTGATAAAGTTTATATTATCTCAGGAGGTTTTAAAGAATTTATTGTTCCTGTTGTTAAAAGTTTCGGAATAAAAGAAGAGAACGTTTATGCAAATGAGTTTAAGTTTGATTCAAGTGGAAACATAACAGGATTCGATGAAAAGAATATTCTTTCCCATGATAAAGGAAAAATAAATCAGTTAAAAAAAATTAATGTTAAAGGAAACGTCTTTGTTATCGGTGACGGTTATACAGATTTCGAATTAAAGAAAGCCGGGCTTGCGGATAAATTTTTTGCATACACTGAAAATATTTCAAGAGACTCAGTAACGAAGGATGCAGATTTTATAACACCATCATTAGATGAATTTTTATTTTTAAATAAATTACCAATGGCAATATCATACCCTAAGAACAGAATAAAAGTACTCCTGCTTGAAAACATTCACGCTAACGCTGTGAAAATTTTCAGAAGTGAAGGATATCAGGTAGAGCACGTTAAAAAAAGCTTATCTGAAAATGAACTTTCAGAAAAAATAAAAGATGTATCGATTTTAGGAATTCGCTCTAAGACGCAAATCACGAAAAAAGTTTTAGATAATGCAAAACGTCTTTTAAGTATAGGGGCATTTTGCATTGGTACAAACCAAATTGATTTAGATGAATCATCGTTAAAAGGTGTTGCTGCTTTCAATGCACCATTCAGCAATACAAGAAGCGTTGTTGAACTTGCCCTAGCAGAGGTTATAATTTTAATGAGAAATATATTCCCGAAAAGTAATTCACTGCATCAAGGTATCTGGGATAAAAGTGCAAACTTCAGCAATGAGGTAAGAGGTAAGAAGCTTGGAATAATCGGCTATGGAAAAATAGGCTCACAGCTTTCTATCCTTGCAGAAGATTTAGGAATGGACGTTTACTTCTACGACAACTCTGATAAGCTCGCACTGGGCAATGCAAAGAAATGCCAGTCATTAAAAGATTTATTAAAAATTTCTGATGTGATAACTTTGCATATAGATGGCAGCAAGCACAATTCAAATTTCATTGATGAAAAAGAATTTAAACAGATGAAGAAGGGAGTAATATTTTTAAATCTCAGCAGAGGACATGTTGTAAATCTTAATGCTCTAATTAAAAGTATAAAGGACGAAAAAATTCGTGGGTGCGCAATTGATGTATTCCCCTATGAACCGGAATCCAACGATGAAAAATTTTATAGCGAACTTCAGAATCTGCCGAATGTAATTCTTACTCCCCACATAGCAGGAAGCACCGAAGAGGCGCAGGAGAACATCGCAGATTTTGTCCCGACAAA
This sequence comes from Ignavibacteria bacterium, assembly GCA_038225955.1. Classification (GTDB taxonomy): domain Bacteria; phylum Bacteroidota; class Ignavibacteria; order Tepidaquicellales; family Tepidaquicellaceae; genus JAFDZO01. The sequence continues at coordinate 2,990 of JBBRQV010000131.1, forward strand.
AATTATTGATTTTATAAACAACGGTAACTCTGTATTCAGTGTAAATTTTCCCGAGATAAAACTGCCCTCTTTTGAAAATGCGCATAGGTTGATTCATATTCACGAGAATGTTCCGGGCATATTAGCACAGATTAATACTGTTTTCAGTAAAAGAAATATAAATATCATAGGGCAATATTTAAAAACCAATGAAAAAATAGGTTATGTTATTACGGACATATCGAAAAAATATAATCCGGAACTGATAAACGATCTAAAAAATATTAAGCATACAATTAAATTCAGAGTTTTATATTAGAATGAGTTCAGACAACAAGAAATATTTTACATGCGGACCAACGGAATTATTCCCAAATGTTCGCGAAAGCATAGTTGAAGCGATAGATAAAAAAATTCCTTCCATTTCTCATAGGGGGAAAGAGTTCGAAACTATATTCAAATTTTCTGTTGACGAATTAAAAAAATTAATGAGTATCCCCGATGAGTTCATGATCTTTTTTAATAGTTCAGGTACTGAATGCATGGAAAGGATTTTAGAAAACATTGTAGGAGATAATTCGTTCCATTTTGTTAATGGTTCTTTCTCTGAAAGATTTTATAAAACTGCGAAAGAACTTAAGAAGAATCCAGAGATTTGGAAAGTAGAATTTGGCAAAGGATTTGATTTTGACGATGTAGTTATTCCTGATAACATTGAGTTAATTTGCATTACACAAAACGAAACAAGTTCAGGTGTTGCAGTTCCTATGGAAGAAATCAGCAAGTTAAAAGACAGATATCCTCACAAACTAATTGCAATTGATGTAGTAACTTCCGCACCTTACCAAAAAATTGACTTCGGTAAAATAGATATAGCATTCTTTTCAGTTCAAAAGGGATTTGGCATGCCTCCGGGACTGGGGGTTACAATTATCCGGAACTCATGTATAGAAAAGACAATTTCTTTGAAAGAGCTTAACTTTAATATCGGCTCATACAATAATTTTATTGATGCAGCAAGTTACTACAAAAAAAATCAAACTACTGTAACTCCAAATACGCTGGGAATTTATTTAATCGGGAAGATTGCAAACTACCTAAACACAATTGGGATAGATAAAGTAAGAGACGAAACTGAATTGAAAGCAAAAATTTTATATGATTATTTTTCTACAAGGAGCGATGTAAAGCTTTTCATAAAAAATCCTTTAGACCGTTCAAAAACAATTATTGTCGTCGATTGTTATGATAAGCAGCCTTATATAAAAAAATATTTATCTGACAGCGGATTTATTGTAAGTTCAGGATATGGGAATTTCAAAGATACACAGATTAGAATTGCAAACTTCCCTATGCATACGAATGAAGATGTTAAAAGAATGGTAGATGTATTGAAAGGGAAAACATTTAGCTAATTCGGTAAGGAATTACAATAGTTACTTCGGTGCCTTTATTTTCCTGTGAGTTTATCTCTATTTTACCCTGGTGCATTTCTACTGCGCGTTTTACAATCGTAAGTCCGAGACCAGTACCCGAAAGATTTTCTACATTGCTTCCTTTAAAGAATGGCTCCATCAATCGTTTTTTATCAGCATCCGGAATTCCAATACCTTCATCTTTTATTTTTATTATTATATTACTTTTCTCCATGTAAGCTTTAAAGATAACTTCAGATTCCGAGTTAGAGAATTTTAGAGCGTTTGAAAGAATATTTTCAATTCCCTGCCGAATAATTTCTGCATCAACATAGGCATCAACAGGTAATCCTTCTATACTTGTGTTTAGTTTAGGATTCGCTTTCTTCGCCTCTCGCTGCAGTAAATCATCAACCAGATTTTGAAGAAATACATTCAAATCTATAGGAGAAGCTTTTAACTCAAGCTTACCCGTATCAGATTTACCCATGATAATTATATCATTAAGCATTTGATTCATGCGCTTAACGCTTTCCTGAATCCTGAAAATATTACGCTGACGTTTATCTTCATCTAATGTCTTTCCATACTTTTCTAAAATTTCAGCAGATCCTAATATTGCAGTGAGAGGAGTTTTAAATTCATGCGATGCCATTGTAACAAATTTTGAACGTAAATCAGAAAGCTCTTTCTGTTTTTCAAATGAAAGCTGTATTTCTCTCTCAGCTCTTTTTCTTTCTGTGACATCCGATAGGAATGCAAGCACTGCTCTTTCTGTTCCCCAATTAATAAGAACAGCATTAACTGTAAAATATCTTATGAGTCCCCGCTTTGTAATAATACGATAAGTGTAAACATTCGGGTCATTATCACCTTTTAATTTTTTAAGATGATTTAATAAAGCTAACTCTCTATCATCCTCATGAATGAAGTTTAAAAATTTTGAATAATGTAATTCATCGGGAGCGTACCCAAGTAAATCTAAAGTTTTAGGGTTTGAATATTTTATTAACCCATCCTGCAAAACAAGAATTGCTTCGCTTGCATTTTCTACAAGCAATTTATATTGTTCTTCACTTGCGCTTAAGTTCTCTTCTGCTTTCTTTCTGAAGGATGCTTCAAGGCTCAATGTTAGCATAGTAGAAATCGATGCAATGAAATCTTCTTCTCCAACAGAGAGTTCTTTTATTTCATTAGTTTCTTCAAGACAAATAATTCCGTAAACATCTCCGCGCAGCCAAACAGGGATATCCATTATATACTTGATGCCAAGCGGCTTTAAATAATTATCAACAATTCCCGAATTAGAGTCACCCTGAGCATCATTTGATTGCAATTTTTTATTGCTTTTTAAAGCTGCAAAATAATCATCAAAATTATCTGCAACACCCGGGAAAGTAGCCGGCAAAACTGTTGACTCAGATGATTTGTCAAATATATTTGATTTCTGAAGATACATCTTTTTGCACTTCAGCTTTTTATCTTCTTTATCTAAAATCCAAAAACTTACTCTTTCAATATTCAGTGTCTGCGAGGTTGCCGTGAGTATTTTTTCCAAAGATAAATTAAAATCGGATTTATCTACCTGAGATAAAACCAGCAAAACATTTCTATGCTGTAAAATTACATCAAGGTTTTTTCTGTCACTTTCTTCTCTTGTTTTTCGTTCTATAGCAACTGAAATCTGTTCAGATACAAATGTAAGAATCTGCATTTCATTTTCACCATAGGTATCTTCCCTATGATAATCCTGAATTGCCATTATACCAATTGTCTCACCCTTAATTTTCAGAGGCACACCCATCCATAGTGGAGCAGGCCTTCCGGTTTGCTCTATCTCTCCGCTTCTTAATAATTCTTCACTCACACTTCTAGGGGAGAGAAGTGCCTTTCCTGAACGAATTACATATTCAGTAATTCCCTTTCTTGATCTGCGAGGTATTGGTTTATAATCAAACTCATCTACGTAATAAGGGAATGTTACGAAATCATTTTTCTTATCATATAATGCTATATAAAAATTCTTTGCAGGCATAAGCATTCCGATGATTCCATGAATCTTCGAAAATAGTTCAGTCATATCTTCTGAGACAGGTATAGCTTCTGCTATCTGATAAATTGCTTCCTGCACTCTTTCGTATCTTTTTCTTTCAACGATTTCAGTCTCAAGCTTTAATGTTCTTTCTTTAATTCTTTCTTCAAGGAATGAATTTATCTTTCTAATCTCTTCTTCACTTTTTCTGAGTTTAGCTTCTGCTATCTCTCTTTCATTAATTAGATTCAGCAGCTCAGTTTGTTTATTTCTTAATCTGTTAACGCGGTAATTATAAGAAGTGTAACTCGCCGATACGAGCAGCAATAAACCGCCTGCTATAAACCACCATGTTTTCCAATATGGCGGAGTAATTTTAACTGTAAGTGTTGCACCTGTTTCATTCCATACATCATCATTATTTGAGCCTTTAACTCTGAAAGTATATGTACCCGGATTCAAACTTGTATACGTTGCATATCTTCTGCTGCCGGCTTCAATCCAGTCGTTATCTAATCCTTCAAGCTTATACCTGTATTCATTTTTTTCGGGGCGGGCATAATCAAGTGATGCAAAATCAAACGTTACAAAATTTCTGTCATAGGGTAATTCAAGTTTTGACTGAGTTTTGAACATCATCCAGTACTTATCCAAATCAGTTTCCGGAATATTCTGTTCAATCAATTTATAATCTGTGATTACTACGTTAGGAATATGTTTATTCTCAGGAATCGAATCGGGATAGAAATAATTTAGACCGTTTATACCGCCAAAAAATAATCTTCCATCGCTTGCCTTATAACATGCATTCTGAGTGAACACATTAGATTGTAATCCGTCAAGTACATTATATGTTCTGTAAGAAGTATCCTTGGGGCTAAACTCAATCAGACCTTTTGTGGTGCTGACCCAAATATCATTTTTGTTATCGGTCAAAATTCCATAAATGGCTTCAACAGATAGTTCGTAAACGCTATCAAATCTTTTTGCCGTTCCTGACTTCCTGTCAAACAAATTTAATCCTGTATTAGTACCGACCCAAAGCTGACCCAATGCATCTAACTGAAGATAGTTTACAAAGTTATCACTTATAGTACTGTTATCTGAAACTGAATGTCTATAAACGGTGAACTGTCCTGTTTTTTTATCTAACTTATTTAGTCCGTCTCCTGTGGCAATCCATAGAAATCCCTGGGGATCTTGGCAAATATTCCAAACTTCATTATGGCTAAGTGAATTTTTTACATTCGGATTATTTTTATAAACCTGAAACGTTTTTGTTATAGGGTCATATTTTTGCAGACCTACTCCGTAAGTTCCAACCCATATTTCGCCATCGCTATCTTTAAACAAGCACAATATTATACTGTTGGAAGAATTAGAAGTAAACAATTCATTCTTTATTAATTCATAAGTGCCCGTACTAGAATTAAATTTTACTAATCCGTCATCAGTGCCGAGCCATAATACTCCGGGAGAGTCTTCAAGAATCCCGGTAATTCTTTCATATCCTTTTATGATATTTCTTCCGGGCTGGGCTGTAAATGATTTGAAAATATTATTTCTTGGATCATAAAAATTCAGTCCGCCATCGTTTGTACCAATCCAAATGTTTTTTTGTGAGTCTTCGAAAATTGTTCTTATTGAATTACTGGTAAGTGAATTTTTATCGTACGGAATGTTTCGCAGTAAATTAAACTTTATCGTTGATGGATTGTATTTGCTTATACCATTGCCGCGTGTTCCTACCCAAATTGTTGATGAATTGTCTTCAAAAACACAACGAACGTCATTGCTTCTGAGACTTAGAGGGTTATTCGTATTATTTACATAATTTTCAAAATCCCCATTTGTTTTCAGATATAATCCATTGCCGTAAGTTCCCGCCCAGATTCTTCCTTCCTTATCTTCAAAAAGAGTATTTACTATATCCTGGTCACTCTCTCTTTGACTTAACGATTTTTTAATAAATTCATTTTTTGATTCATCGAAAAGATAAAGTCCCGTTTCTCCTCCGACATAAAAATCGCCTTTGGAGGAAATAAGTAATGAGCGAATTCTATTAGATGTAAGCTTAGGTGTAAATCTTGAAAAGGTTTTTGTTATCGGATTAAATTTGTTTAACCCCTCATCGGTAGCAATCCAAAGATTCCCCGTTTTATCTTCTGTTATATCCCAGATTCTGTTATTAGACAAAGTGTTATCATCGTCGTTAAAATGTTTATAAGTTTCGAATGCATCTTTATCTTTCAAATATTTATTAAGTCCACCCCCTGCCGTACCGACCCATAAATCTCCTGCACGTGACTGAAATATTACAGGAACTCTGTTGAATGAAATTGAGGAAGTATTGGAAGGATTGTATTTATATGTAATAAATTTTTCATGCATGGGATCAAATCTGCAAAGGCCTCCACCCCATGTTCCAACCCAAATGTTTCCGTCTTTGTCTTCAAAAACTTTACTAACGTTATTATTTGGAAGAGATAAAGAATCAGTCGGGTTGAATTTAAAAACTGTGATATTATAGCCGTCATATTTATTCAATCCGTCCTGAGTAGCAAACCACATGAACCCGGCCTTATCTTGTGTAATTGAATAGACCGCATTGTGCGAGAGACCGTTCTCCAATGAGATGTTCTCAAATAGTAACTTATTCTGCTGGGAGAATGAATAGCCCGATAGGAATAGAA
>JBBRQV010000132.1:0-8885 GCA_038225955.1 Ignavibacteria bacterium
AAATGTTAGAGCTGAAACATCAAAGTCAAAGAGAACAAGAATCATTCCTATGAGTCCAAAGTTGATCTCATATATTGAAGACTATTTAAATTATAGAATAAATTATACTTGTAAAGCATTTTGGGTTTCAGGAATTTTGGACAGATCGTTTACTGAACATGGTATGAAGCATTTGATTAATTTACTAAGTAAGGCTACTAAAATTAATTGTCATCTTCATAGGTTCAGGCACACATTTGCTACTAATTACTACAAACAGACTCATGATATTGTGGGTTTACAAAAACTTATGGGACATAAAAGTTTTAAAATGACATTAAGCTATTTACGCTCTTTGCCTGATGAACATACTGTTGAACAAATACAACGGATAACATTTGATGAGTTTGTTTAGACTAAATCTAAGCTTTACTTGGATAGAAAAATATGATAAGATTAATCTAGCAGCTTAATAATTAAATAGGTTGCAGCGTTTAGTTTGTTTCATATCAATCTGAGCTGTCGGCGATAAATAGGTCTACCCAAAACATTCGGTTTTTAGAGAAAATTTATATTTTTCCTAATAAAACCAAGCTTTTTATACTAAAAGAAGTAGACCTGTTTAATGGTAATTAAAGGGGAAAGTTAGTTACTATAGAATTGCTTTATTTGCAATATTAATTGGAAGATTTTGATATTTTTTCAGATGCATCGGAATTAAACAGGTCGTCCTTGCTTGTGGAAAAGTTCAAAATTCATTCTGCCGTTTTAGCTCAGTTGGTAGAGCATCTCCATGGTAGCCCGAAGAGGGTATGCCCACTTCAAGAGCAATCTTGTCGTGAATCCCGAATAACGGTTAAAGACCAGTAATGGTTAAGACCGTGGCGTTTCATAGTACTGCTCTATGAACGCCCGAACGACTGACAAGGGTTTCCCTTTGGGAAAAAGATACAGTCTAACCTCCATATAAGGTTTTGCGAAATTGGAGTATACGTGAAGGAGAAGGTCTCGGGTCCGAATCCCGAAAACGGCTCACTTAGATAATAAACACTGCAATCTATTTGTAAGTGTTTTTTATTATGTCTATACAAATACTTTCTCAAAAGTTTTGTGATTATTCTCTCTATATAAAGGGATTAACTCCACGAACAATTCTACGATATAAGCAGGTTATAAAATACTTTAGTAAGTTTGCGAACATTACTGAGATTGAAGAGGTAACGCAAGAAAACACACGAAACATGTTTTATTACGGAAGAACAAACTTAAACTGGTCTTCTGCAACGTTCATTGCGTATCATAAATCGTTACTTGTTTTTTTTAGATGGTGCGTTAAAGAGGGCGAAATGTCTTCCAATCCTATGGAAGAAATAGAGGTGCCAAAGCTTGAAAAAAAACTTCCTAGTAAATTAACCAAGCAAGATGCATCACGAATCCTTGAAGTCGTTGACAATTATCCCTATGACAATAAGTTTTTAAGGTTTAGAAACTATGCAATATTTGCAACGTTTCTTATGTGCGGTATTAGGAAAAAAGAATTGCTTAATCTCAAGTTAACTGATGTAGATATAGAAAATATGACGATTTTCATTAGGCAAGGAAAGGGAAGTAAAGACCGTATTATTCCGATCAATTATAGGCTAGCAGAATCTCTACAGAAGTATTTAGAAGTTAGAAAGAAAGCATATAAAACGTGTCCAGAATTCTTTACATCATATACCTATGATATGGGCTTTACTGAAAGTGGTTTAAAACGATTAGTAGAAAAAATTAGTACATCATCAGGAATTAAATTTCATATTCATAAACTCCGTCATACCTTTGCAACGCTTATGCTTGAAGGCGGTTGTGATATTTTTTCACTCTCAAAAATGATGGGGCATAGCGATATAAAAACTACAACAATTTATCTTGCGGCAAGCGTACATCACCTCCGCGATCAGATACTAAAACATCCCTTGAATTAATTTCTCTTATAGAGAATACGTTCTCAAAATTTCCTATCAGGTTATAAGCACTTTCACAATTTAAATTCTATTTTGGTTCTACCCTATAAATTAAAAAGGAGGATAGTTAAATGGGTTTAGTCAAAAAAGAAGTAAAAGCTTTCACTAAGGAGGCTGTACGTCAGGGATGCATTCTTATATTTGGAAATGCACCAAAGCCGGAACAACACAAACAAAGGAAAATTCCAGGGGCTGTTAAGCAGTATAAGAAAATGCAGCAATGGGGGAGACGTAACGGCTACGGGTAAAAAAAGCCCGCCCCGACTATTCAGGGCAAGGCTCAATCTATTTCAGCAACCCGTGCTTATCTTCACGAATAGTGCGGGATTGTTGAAACGGCACCGTTTGTTTTCTTGGTTGCGTCGCCAAAGATTTTAGTCCGCTTCTTAAAATTTCCTCATCAAAGAAATGCATCCCACCGAGATTAAAATAGCCGGGTATTACATCCAACTTTTTATACACGGTCTTAACAGAAATGTTAAGAATGTCTGCAACTTCTTTAACGGAAAGATAGCGAGTGGGTGTCATAGAGTCTTACTCCTATGTACCCTACGCCCTTTTAATTGTAGAACGTCCTGAAAATCCCGACACCATTAAAAACAGACGCATTAGTTTATTACCAACACTTAATATTAGTTCATTAAAATCAAAAATTCAATCACAGAAAGGAGGAATATAGTCTATGGCTCAATACTCACGAAAACTGTCAAAAGGAATACGATGGTGGTATAAGTTTGACTTCAAAGGCACTACTTATAATTCAGACTGTATCTATTTGTCAAAAAATGAGGCTAGGAGAGCAGAAAACTTAAAATATGAAGAAGTATCCAATCTGGTTCAAAATTCTTTGGAGAAGAGAGATTTTAGCCTCTTACAAATCATTAATGATCGCCTTGACTGGATAAAGATAAAGAAAAGCGAAAACTATTATAAAGAGAATAAACGGTATCTATCTATATTAGTCAATCATTTCGGAGATGTGTCAATAGAAAGTATTTCAAAAGCGAATATTGAAGACATGCTACTTAATACCTCTGAAAGATTGCAAGAAGAAGAAAAAGACAATTATGCAGTAAATGCTTCTCTGAGAATTTTCAAAGCATTATTTCAGATGATAATAAAAAAGCATAATCTGAATATGTTAAATCCATGTATGGGAATTGATTTGTTTTCTGTCATTAAAAGAATGAAATATATTCCAAGTTTCAGTGAAATTAAAAAAGTAAGAGAGTTATGCGATGAAGAGCAAAAATTATTATTAGATTTTGTAATGGAAACTGGGGCGCGAATTAACGAAGTTCTTAATGTTATAGGAAAAGATTTAGGTAGAGGATATGTAATACTCTATACACGTAAAAGTAAGAATTCTAATTTAGTGCCACGCAAAGTTCCTTTAAAATTGAAACTCCCAAAAATCAAAGAGAATGAAAAATTATTTTATCGTTGGGGCAAACATCCTAAGTTCATTGAAAAGAAAGTTCGCAGACTAAAACAAAAGCCATGGAGTTGGCATAACTTGCGACATCGCTATGCCTCATTATTATCAAAAAAGAAAAAACCGCTCTTTGAAATTATGGTTCTATTAGGCCATAGTCAATTAAGCACAACTCAAAATTATTTACAGCTTCTTTCATAAGCTAACAACTCTTAAAGAACAGAATATATAAATTTCTGTTCTTTTTATTTACTTACCTAGAGAATGTTGATATTAAAAAGTAATATGCCTAGCTTGTAAAAATATCTTTTCAAGAATTTAATAAAATTTTTTAAATTTATCCTTTAGTACCGTGAAGATTGTAGCCCCCTTTTATCCAATTGTATTTGTACGTGGTTTTGCTTTTACCAATAGAGAACTTAAAGATACTTTTTATGATCCATATAATGGTTTCAATAAAGCTTCTGTTAATCTTTTAAAGCATACGCGACAACCGTATAAAAATGTTAAAGAATATTTTGAAGGAATGATTATTAAATTTATGAAAATGGAAGGGTATAATTATTTTGATCAGCATAATGAAGGCATTGAAAAATTAAGTTATCCGTATAGAAGTCTTTGGGTATGCCGATTTTATGATATCGATTTTGAATTTGATTATTCGCGTGAAATTCAAGAACATGCTAAAACACTTCTTAACTTAGTTACAAAAATAATTCCTCAAAGACTGACATCTTTGGGTGTTGAACCTGCACCAGGAGACGGGCACATAAAAGTTACACTTATCGCACATTCTATGGGAGGCCTTATTTGCAGAACTATGATGCAAACATTATTGCCTAATTCTCAAGATTATATACATAGATTAATAACACTGGGAACCCCACATAAAGGAATTGAATTGAAAGGAAAATTAACAGGTGGTTTAAAACTTCATAAAGATTTAAAAAAGTTTCATCCTGATGAAATTGTAAATTATCTTAAATTAAATACTAAAAATCATTTAGCAAATAATCGCAAATACGAGGCTCATAGTCTTGGAATAGTTGGTGATCAGTTTCACTATCCTGTGAAAAAATGTATGTGTATTATTGGGAGCGATTATGAAAGAAATGAGCTAAAATTCATTCCTGTAAATTCTAAAAGTGATGGTCTTGTTTTACAATCCAATGCATTTTTGGTTGAAGGAGCTAAACCCATTGACGATGAAAGTGAATATCCAGAAAGCAGCGTTAGTCACAAAGCTATCATAGAAAAATCTCATACCGGAATTAATGGAATCGTAAATTGTGAAGCAAGCTTTACAATCATCAAAAATTTTTTATTTGGCGATACGGAAATTTCGATTTCCTTGGTAGACATAGACCCAGACGATGGAGGGAATTTTGGTGACGACCCAAATAGTCCAAATGATAATGTTCCCAATGATAAAAACCCAAATGGAGGAGCTAACAATTCAATGAAACAATACCGTGATATAGAATACAAATTATCAATTCAAAATACAGGAGTATTTACACATGTCCTTGAGCAGGAATCAGGCATGAATGCAATTAGACTTCAAGATTTTCAATCTGCAGTACATTTGAATTCATTTTTTTTAAAATCTGAAGATGAACAAGATTTTTCTATATTTAAAATTTCAGTGATTGTTAATCAAATATGGGTCAATGAAGGTTTGGGACAGGAATACGATGTCAGATATCCTTTTACTCAAATATTTAGTGACGATATAATTATTGCTTATGATGTTAAACAAGACAAGGGTGAAAAATTATTATATAAAAGATTATCCTATGATAAGACTTTTAATGATGCCGAATTAGATACTGACGAGGAAAGAGTTTTCAAATTTAAATTAGGTCACTCTCCAAGATTTAAAGCTTGTGTTAGAATTGAAATTATAAAGCATTTAGAACGCCCGAAAGAGTCTGAACTAGAAAATGAAATCTTAGGACCAGAAGATGATTCCTACAATATGGTAAAGGAAAGTGAATTAACTAATCAAAAAAGAATTTTGGTTAGTATGAACGCGGAATAAATTTACACAGATATTATATATAAACTGTAGCCAAATCGTAGCGAGAAACTATTATAATAAAAAAAGGCAGTTAGAAATCAGTCTAACTGCCTTTTGTGTTTAGTATTTAACTTTGTGCGTCCTAGCGGGCTCGAACCGCTGACCTAATGATTAAGAGTCATTTGCTCTACCAACTGAGCTAAGGCTGCAGGTCAATTTACTAAATTCAATCTTTAGATAAAATCTAAAAACACTTTTGTTGGTTTAATGCCTAATTATTATGTAGCTTTTTTATTTCATAATACATACAATTAATCTCAATTCGAAATTAAATTATAGGCGATGAGTTTAAAACATTTCAGTATTAACGATTCCCTTACTTGGTATCAGGCAGGAGATAAACAAATTTTCATCTCAAATGCAGTAGATGAAAGTAATAGTGACTCAATGAGTGTCGGCTTCGGAAAATATAATAAAGGAGAGAGAAACGGTTTTATAGTTAATTACGATGAGGTGCTAATTGTAACAAAGGGTACTTTTACAATTGAGTGTGAAGGGAATTCTAAATCAGCGAAACAAGGTGAAGTTTTATTTTTCACAAATGGCTCTGAAGTAATGTTTGAAGCAAATGAAGATGCTGAAGTGGTTTTTGTTACATATCCGCATTGGCTGACTGCTGTAAAGAATTCTAAAGATTCACTTGAGCTGAAAGTGTTTAAGAAAGTTTAAAACTTATTTATACTCAAAAACTATCTGCTCTCCTTCGGTTAAAATTTTTACTTTATCTTTGTATTCAGGCTCTTCCTCTATTATTCTTTTTAGCGCATACATAGGTTCGCGCGGGTCGTTGAAATAAGTGATAGCGCCGAAGTGTACCGGTATCATATAGTCTGCTTTTAAGTCATCCAGCATAATTATCGCGCCTCTAGTAGATACATGGCTGAAACTGCTTACAGTTGAATCACACTCGCGGCACGGCCCGATTGGAAGAAGAGCAAGATTTATATGAAATTTCTCTCCAATATTTTTAAAAGCGTCTTCATCATATGCAGTATCTCCTGCAAAGAAAACCGTAATGCTTTTGTACTCAATTATATAGCCTGTGTATCCAGGAACTTTCCAAAGATAGCTGTCTAATCCGTATCTTCCGCCGAAGTGAGAGGCAAATACAGTTGTTATTTTTACTCCGTCAAAATTTTTTGTTTCTCCTATGTAATTCAATGCAGCGTTGTTACCCGTTTTCATTCTAATCATGTCCATATTGTAGTCAGCTAAATATTTTTCTGCTCCATAAGGGAAAATTAATTTTGCCTTAGGAAATTTATCATCTAAATCTTTTAACGTTCCAAGACTCATATGGTCCATGTGAGCATGCGAGACCATAACAAAATCTAATTTTGGAATATCTTTTAGCTCAACGCCTGCCTCTTTGCTTCTTAACGTAACTGCGCCGATTACATCGTTAAACACAGGGTCGAACATAAAAACTTTATCTTCTATTTGAATTAACGTTGAGGAGTGACCTATCCAAAGCACAGAAAATCGAACATCATCTCTTATCGGATTTTTTATTTTATTAGGAATCGAATCCGGCTCTTCTGTTATAGTCCTTCCTATATTTTCCACAGCAACTCTGAATGGCCAGCATCCTGAAAATGCAATACAGAGCAGCGAAAGAAAAATAAATTCTCCTGTGTGTTTTCTAAAAAAGTTTAATATATAAGCCAATGTTGTATCTTGTTCGTTTATCAAAATTGTAATTGAACTGCACGCCTACCATATCAGCGATGAAATACATACCCGTTTCTATTCCCCAATAGCCGTTATTGTCTGCCAGCAAATCTTTCCTGAAAGTATATTTCCCTCCGATAGATATTGCCATGTGTTCGCCTTGCTGCTTAACAGGAATTGTAATCCGCGAGCCCGTTCCTAATCCGAATCTTCCGATGTTTCCGTAATTAAAATTTGCGAGAGAAAGTTCAGGCTGAACGAATAACTCAATCGAGCCTGTGAATTTTCTTACGGGATTTACATAAAAAAATTGAAAAGGGGAGATATACTTATTTGCATGAAAGGAAAAATTTAGAGGTATGACCTGCCATCTTAAAGAAGTAATTAGCCTTCCGTCTGTTTCATTTCCATCATGCATTAAAACAGGTGTAGGCAGCAACTGAGTTGCCAGCCATGTTCTATTGCGCAATGCAGCGCGTGTGCTGTCCTGAGCAGAAGCTGTAATTGAGATAAGAAGAAGAAATGAAATGAAGAGTTTTTTAAGCACTATATATAATTAAATAAAAAAGTTCTTAATGCATTATACAACAATTTTTTGATATAAGTTCGTGCAGAGAAATTTTAACATATAATGTTGCAGGTTAAAATTAAAATTGTGCTTACTAAGTGGTTTGAATATCAAAAGTTTTACTTTTAAATTTACAGCTTGTATAATTCTAAAAACTATGTCGATAAAAGTAGAAAACCTAACTAAGTATTACGGTGACCAAGCTGCCGTAAACAATATTTCATTTGAAATTCAAACAGGTCAGGTTGTAGGGTTTCTCGGTCCTAATGGCGCCGGAAAATCAACTACAATGAAAATGATTACAACTTACCTTACTCCCAATGATGGGAAAATCTGGGTTGAAGGAATTGATAATCAGGATGACTCACTGGGAGTTAGAAAAAAAATCGGTTACCTGCCGGAATCAAATCCCCTCTATCTTGATATGAACGTTCTAGATTACCTTGCTTATGCAGCGGAACTTGAAGGCGTTCAGAAATCTGAAATAAGGGAAGCAATTAAAAGAGTTGTCGAGAAATGCGGACTGAAAGAAGTTCAGCATAAAGATATCGGCGAGCTATCAAAAGGATTCAAACAGAGAGTCGGCCTTGCCCAGGCTTTGATACACGACCCTCAGGTTTTAATTCTTGATGAACCAACTTCAGGTCTTGACCCTAACCAGATTCTTGAAATAAGAAAACTGATTAAAAGCTTAGGGAAGCACAAGACACTTATCCTTTCAACACACATTATGCAGGAAGTTCAAGCAGTTTGCGATAGGGTTCTTATTATAAATAAGGGCGAAATTGTTGCTGACGGAACACCTGAAGACTTACAATCGAAATTCAAAGCTGAAACAGTTGTAAATGTTAAATTCAAACTAAATCCTTCAGTTTCTAAAAATGCAATAATAGAAGAATTGAAAATGATACGCGGCGTTGATAAAGTAAGCGTTGCCTCGGAAGATGATAAGAGTTACACGTTTGATGTATTCAGTAAAAGTAAAGATGATATTATGGAAGATGTTTCAAAAGTTTCAGGCAAACTTGGATTGGTAACTCTCGGCTTGAATCAGGAAGTAATGTCACTCGAAGATATATTCAGAGAGCTGACTACTAAAAACTAATTTATTCAAATAATATTTTTTAATTTTTTGACAAAACATTT
>JBBRQV010000133.1:0-8846 GCA_038225955.1 Ignavibacteria bacterium
AACTACTACATGATATCCAAATTTTTTCTTAATTTCTTTCTCTTACTTTGCTTCAATCTTCGTTGTATCTTTTTCTTTACATTCGAATAAAATATTACCGCTTGCTATAAATGTTTTCACATTGGTAAATTTCATATCGGTAAACATTTTTGCAAGGTCAGCCATTTTGATAATTTTATGCCCGCTTACATTTATACCGCGTAGAAATGCTATGTATGAAATCATCAAATTATTTTTGTTGAATATATAAAGAATTCGTTAAAATAGTAACTCCACGTTTTATTTTAATAGAGTACCTCAGAAAACAGTTTTAGTATTAAACTAATTTCACTACATTAGTTAAAACCCTAAACAATTAAGGAGGTTACAAATGATGTCTATAAGAAATTTACTTCTTGTTGTAATTTTATTTTTATCTTTATCTACATTGTCTAAAGCTTATGAAGTAGGAGTTGGGCAAGTCGATTTTTCAAACCTTCATTATAATCAAAGTGATCTGTGGGGAGCAGACGTATTAGTCGCTGCCTCAGAACCCGAAGGTCCGATTTCTGGCGTAAAAGCAACCAGCGGTATAATCTGGATTGCCATTAACGACACAACTATTAGCTCTGGCAAGGGAATTTTATTTTACAGGTCAACAAACTCAGGAGTAAACTGGGTTCTTCATCCTAATGCAATAACACCGGCGATGATAGTTGACCAGATAAAAATGCTGCGCGCAGGAGATTCTACTTATTGCTTCTTCAGACAAGGGACTACTATGTATAGATATAATGTTGCGAACAATTCATTCGCAACTCTTCCACAAACTGCTGTTACACAATTTGATATCGTTGCCTCATCTACAAATTCACTGTATATTTATTATTCAAATGCCACACAGGTTTTAAGAACGGGCTCAACAGACGGCGGATTTACATGGATAAATAACGGAACTGTTACTAGTAATGTAGCTCCGACCCTTGGAATTTCTGCCACGGGAGATACGCTTGATGTTATGTATAGAGCAACCGGAGGAAATACAACAGCGGTAACAAGGTTCCGTTATAGAGAAACAGCCCCCGGAACAGTTACGCCTGTTAGCACAGCAACAATTGTACTCGCAGCAGGAACAACGCGAACAATCTATCGCTCATACAGATATGGAGCAGTTGAATGGATTGTTTATACAGAAGGAGATGCTCCGGGAACACAAGTTAAATGTATGGTCAGCACTGACGGAGGAAATACTTACGGAAAGTCAATAAATGTTTCAAGTCTCGGAACAGATAATCCATGGTTTACAGCGGGAATTTCTACGGGTGGAGGTTTTTTAGGAATAGATTTATTCTTTGTGAAAGATAGCGCTGTTGTAGCTAATGATAAAGTAATGTACACATATGCTGCAATAGGTTCGCCCAATTTCTCCGCGGGAAGAATTCCAATTTCAGAATTTATCCCTTTAGTTAGCACAAGGAATTATGTTCCTTCTGCAATGGAATTAGGAAATGCAGATGTTGGTATTGCTTATGTAGGTATTAATGGCGGTAACAGAAATGTTTACTGGGATAAATTTAGCAATGTTTCTGGCATTCATCAAAATTCGGGAATTGTAGAGAGCTATGATTTAAAACAGAACTATCCGAATCCTTTTAATCCATCCACAACAATTTCTTTCAGTCTGCCGAAATCAGATTTTGTTTCGTTAAAAGTATTTGATGTAACAGGAAAAGAAGTTCAGACAATATTAAATAAAAAACTTGAGCAAGGAAGTTATGACGTGAACTTTGATGCAAGTCATCTGACTTCCGGAGTTTATTTTTATACTCTCGTTTCAAGTGATTTTACCTCTACAAAGAAAATGATGTTAATAAAATAATTTTAATTCTTACCCGCTATGTCAATTCATGGCGGGTAAATTTTATTCTATTATTAAATCTTCATTCCTACCCAAAAATGCCATTTAAAAAAATCTTGTAATTGCGTATCTTCAATTTTCCGCACTAATCCGACAAAAACTTGAAGCCAAACCGATTACTTAATGAAAAAAGCCCGTACCTGATTCAACATGCATATAATCCTGTCGACTGGTACCCTTGGGGCGAAGAAGCCTTTGAAGCCGCAAAAGTACAACAGAAGCCAATATTTCTTTCTATAGGATATTCCACTTGCTACTGGTGCCACGTAATGGAGCGCGAAGTTTTTGAAGAGGACTCGATTGCCGAACTTATGAACGATGCCTTTATCAATATAAAAGTTGACCGTGAAGAGCGTCCCGATATTGACCGCGTTTACATGACTGCCTTGCAGGCATTAACAGGTTCAGGAGGATGGCCGATGAGTATGTTCCTCACCCCCGACCTCAAGCCTTTTTATGGCGCAACTTACATTCCGCCGAAAGCAAAATATGGTAGAGCCGGAATAGAAGACATCATCAATGAAATTCACAAGGCATGGACAAATAAAAAAGAAGATATAATTATTAGCGGAGATAAAATTCTAGAAGCGCTGGCAACGAGAACAAACTCTTCCGCAAAAGAAGATGCGGCTATAGATATAGGTGTATTTGTAAAGTGCTACGAGCAGTGTGTTAATTCTTACGATGAAATTTACGGCGGATTTGGTAAAGGAAATAAATTCCCACGTCCCGTTGTTTTTAATTTCCTTCTGGAATTTTTCTATCACACGAAAAAATCAGAAGCGAAAGATATGGTTACATACACTCTGAAAAAAATGTATGACGGCGGAGATTATGACCACATCGACGGAGGATTTCATAGGTACTCTGTAGATTCCCAGTGGAGAGTTCCCCACTTTGAAAAAATGCTTTACGATCAGGCGCAGCTTGTTACCTCATACTTAGATTGTTATGCAATTACTAATAAACCTTTCTTCCTCTATGTTGCAGAAGAAATTTTGAAATATGTAAATGCAAAGCTGACTGATGAAAGCGGTTCATTTTACTCGGCGGAAGATGCAGAGAGCGCAATTGACCCTGCATTCCCCAAGGAAAAAGAAGAAGGCGCATTTAACCTATGGGAGAAAGAGGAAATAGATACTTTACTCGGCGATGATGCAGATATTTTTAATTATCATTTCGGAGTGCTACCTCACGGAAATACAATGAACGACCCGCATGAAGTTTTTGGTACGAAGAATGTTTTGTATAATGCCTATGATATTCACGATACCGCTACGCACTTCGGACTTGCTTCCGATGAAGTTCTCGAAAGAATAAATAATAGTATAAAAAAATTATATGTAGTCCGCGAGCAAAGACCAAAGCCGCACCTCGATGATAAAGTTTTAACGTCATGGAATGCTCTTATGATTTCTGCCTATGCTTACGCTTACAGAGTCACTAAAAATGAATCGTATATAGATGCTGCAAATAAAGCAAAAGACTTCATTCAAAAAAATCTTTTGAAAAAAGATTTTACTCTCCTCCACAGATACAGAGACGGCGAGTCAAGATTTGAAGGAACACTTGAAGATTACTCTTACTTCATAAAATCATTAATCGATTTATACGAAGCAGATTTTAATACCGATACAATAAAGCTTGCAAATGAACTGAACAATAAAGCAACTGAGCTTTTCTACGATGATATCAACGGCGGATACTATGACGTTAGAGAGAGCGAAACGGATATTGTGCTGAAAACAAAAGATACATACGATGGCGCTGAACCCGGAGCAAACTCGATTCAATTGCAAAACATTCTGCGACTCTCAACGATTATGGATAACTCCGAGCTATGGGATATGGCTGAGAAGAGTCTGAAATTATTTTCAAATGATTTCAACAGAATGCCTTTCACTTCGCCGCAGATGCTTTGCGCTTTGAATTTATTTTTAAATCCTGTAAAAGAAATTATTTTCACAGGAGATTTGAAAAATAACAACACAATTGAGCTGCTTGGAGAGATAAATAAAAAATATAATCCGAACAGAGTTTTAATTCATGCAACTAAAGAACTTTCTGAAACTGTTCCGTATATAAAAGATATAATTTCCGATTTTAAGACACCCAAAGTTTATATATGCGAAAATTACAAATGCAATTTGCCGGTAGATAACGTAGAAGATTTAAAAAAATTACTTTAAAGAATACAAAATATTTTCAATTTGTCCCGCTAAAGAGGGGAGCTGCTACACGCAGTAATTTATAAAATTTAAGGAGTGAACAAATGATATTTGATTTAGAACTAATTAAAAAAGTCTACACTGAATTTAAAAAGAAAGTTGATGAAACTAAAAAGATTCTTGGAAGACCTTTGACATTCGCTGAAAAAATTCTTTACACACACTTATTTAATCCTGTTACAAAAGAATATACAGGCGGGAAAGACTTCGTTGACTTTGCTCCTGATAGAGTAGCGATGCAGGATGCAACTGCGCAGATGGCTTTGCTGCAGTTTATGTCAGCCGGCATTCCGAAAGTTGCAGTACCTTCAACAGTTCACTGCGACCATCTTATACAGGCAGAAGTCGGGTCAAAAGATGATTTGTTAAGAGCCTTCGATGAGAACAAAGAGGTTTATGATTTCCTTGCAAGCGTTTCAAATAAATATGGTCTTGGCTTCTGGAAGCCCGGCGCAGGAATTATCCATCAGGTTGTTCTTGAAAATTATGCATTCCCGGGTGGAATGATGATTGGCACGGATTCACACACACCTAATGCAGGCGGACTTGGTATGATTGCAATAGGAGTCGGCGGCGCAGATGCTGTTGATGTAATGTCAGGTATGCCATGGGAATTAAAATTCCCGAAATTCATCGGAGTAAAACTCACAGGTAAACTTAGCGGATGGACTTCTCCTAAAGATGTAATTTTAAAACTTGCAGGCATCCTTACTGTTAAAGGCGGTACGGGAGCAATCGTTGAATATTTCGGCGAAGGTACTGAATCAATTTCATGCACAGGTAAAGGAACAATCTGTAATATGGGTGCAGAAATAGGTGCAACAACTTCCCTATTCCCCTATGATAACCGAATGTCAGATTATTTAAAAGCAACTGAACGAAGTGAAATTGCCGAGCTTGCCAATGAAATAAAAGATTATTTACGGGCAGACGACGGAAGTGATTTACATTATGACCAGGTAATTCATATAGATTTATCTGAGCTTGAGCCGCATGTAAACGGACCTTTTACACCTGACCTTGCATGGCCTATTTCAAAATTCAAAGAAGCAGTTATCGCAAATAATTATCCTGAAGAATTAAAAGTTGCTTTAATCGGTAGCTGCACAAATTCTTCCTATGAAGATATGGAGCGCTCTGCTTCAGTTGCAAGACAGGCATTGGATTTAGGCGTAAAAGCAAAATCAGAATTTACAATTACTCCGGGCTCTGAGCAAATAAGAGCTACAATCGAACGTGATGGACAATTGAAAACATTTGAAGAAGTCGGCGGAATGGTTTTGGCTAATGCATGCGGACCTTGCATCGGGCAATGGAAAAGACACGGTGTAAAAGACGGTGAAAAAAATTCTATCATAACTTCATACAATAGGAATTTCTCAAAAAGAAATGACGGTAACACAGCGACACATGCATTTGTTGCTTCGCCTGAAATTGTAACCGCTTTTGCTTTAGCAGGAAGCCTTACTTTTAATCCGCTAACTGATACAATTAAGAACAGCAAAGGTGAAGATGTAAAATTGAAAACTCCTACAGGTAATGAACTTCCTGAGCATGGATTTTTAAAAGGCGAAGAAGGTTTTGTTGCGCCTGCAGCGGATAGCTCGAAAGTAGAAGTTATTGTTGACCCAACAAGCACAAGACTTCAAAAGCTTGAAGCATTCATTGCGCCGAATTTAGAAAAAGATTTTGAAGAGCTTCCAGTGCTGATAAAAGTAAAAGGTAAATGTACAACTGACCACATTTCAATGGCAGGACCCTGGTTAAAATTCAGAGGACATCTTGATAATATTTCGAATAATATGTTCATCGGAGCAATAAATTTTTTCAACGATAAAGCAAACTCGATTAAAAATCAGTTTTCAAATGCTTATGACGAAGTTCCGAATGTTGCAAGAGATTACAAAGCAAAAGGACTTGGATGGGTTGTAATCGGCGAAGAAAATTACGGCGAAGGTTCATCAAGAGAGCACGCTGCAATGGAGCCGAGGTTTCTTGGCGGACGCGCGATAATCGTAAAATCTTTTGCAAGAATTCATGAAACGAATCTGAAGAAGCAGGGAATGCTTCCTTTCACTTTCGCAGATGCAAATGATTACGATTTAATTTTTGAAGATGACAGAATTTCATTGAACGTTAGAGATTTAATTCCCGGTGAAAAAGTTACAATGAGAATTATTCACGCAGACCCGAATAAAGATGTTGACGTAATAATGCTGAACCATACTTTCAATGAGCAGCAGATAAAATGGTTCCTTGCCGGCAGCGCACTGAACTTAATGGCGAAGAAAGAGAACACTGTATTTTAAATTCTTCAAAAAATAAATGAGTGTTACATTCGGGTTCATAGACGGATTAGGATTAGCAGAGATAATTTCTTTCGATGAAAGCAACTGGAAAGATATAAAAAGAATTTACGAGGAAGGAATTGCAACCGCGCTTGCAACATTTGAAACATCTGCATCTTCATGGGAAGAATGGGATAAAAATCATTTACCTATCTGCCGTTTAGCAATTGTAACAAAGAATGAAGTTTGTGGATGGACAGCTTTAAGTCCTGTTTCAAAAAGAGAAGTTTATAAAGGTGTTTGTGAAGAGGCAGTTTATGTTTCGGAAAAGTTCAGAGGGAAAGGACTTGGTAAAATTTTATTACAGACATTGATTCGTGAAAGCGAAGCAAAAGGAATCTGGACTTTACAGGCAGGAATATTTTCCGATAATAAGTCAAGTATAGCACTCCATCTGAAAAATGATTTCAGAATAATTGGAGTGAGGGAAAAAATCGGTCAACTGAATGGAGTTTGGAAAGATACGATTCTTATGGAGCGAAGAAGCAAAATCGTAAATTATTAAATTGAATTTTTTAGTAAATGTTAGTACATGATTGAACAGCTAAATTTTTTAATGGGTATATGGAAAGGTGAAGGTCACGCTGCCTTCCCTACCATTACATCACAGGATTATATTGAAGAACTTAGCTTTGAAAGTTCTGGAAACGAAATATTTTTTGTTCAGAAGACATGGTTCAAATCAGATAATAAACCACTTCATTGGGAAAGTGGATTTTTTATCGCTGAAGAAAACGGAACATTCACATTTCTCAATGCGCAAAACAGCAACCGCACCGAAGTAATGACCTGCATATTAGAAACTCCGACCAAACTTATCTGCGATTTAAAAGTCATCAGCAATGATGACAGACCAGTAAAGACAAAAAGAGAATTTTCTGTTGAAGGCAATACACTTCACTACAAAGTTTTTATGCAGACACAAAATCAACCGTTTCAGCTCCATCTTGAAGCAAAGCTCAATAAATAATTTTAAAAAAAAGACCTGTCAGGTTTTCAATCCTGACAGGTCATATATATAATTTCAAAAAAACAAAACCTAATTCGGAACCTTCGTATCTTTGTTAATAATTATCTCCGGCTTTCCTGCATCTCTTAATTTTTTATTCAACATTTCTAAAGGTTCCTTAAATAATTTATCCGCAGCAGTTTTTGAAAGATTTAACTCATACAAAAGCCCTTCGTAACGCTGCATAATGGATTCAGTCGGTTTGCCGTTATAGAATAAAATCGTAGAGAACACATCACTCACTTTAGAGCGTAACTGCTCCTCACCGATAATTCCCGTTCCCTCTTTTGTTTCTGTAAGCTTCTTTCTTTCAAATTCAACTTTGTCTAAGAAATCAGCCAAGTCACCTTTCAATGCGCTGCCTTCATCAACAATTTTTTCTCTATCCTGCACATCATCACCAACCTTTTTTAATTTCTCCACCAAGTTTGCAAGGTCCTCTGTCATCTTATAAGCATCCATCAGATATTTTCTTCTTGTATCTCTGTCCTCTTTTGAGTGTACCGTTTTCGGGTCTTCTTTTATTTCAATCGTACCCTCAACACTCTTGTCGCCCTTAATCAATTTCACTTTGTAAATTCCAGGCAATACTTCGGGTCCGTTGAACCCACCAAAATCCAGTCTAGCTCCCTGCGCAACTTTCGGCGGCTTCATTCTCATATCCCAGTAAACTTTGTTCAGCCCTTTTCTCTTCGAGCCCGGAATAGTCTGCATCACCTCTCCCTTATCATCAAGTATCTGTATCTTTACGTCTTCAGTCATTGGTCTTTCTTTCAGGTAGTAAAGTATCAATGCATCGCCGTTCGGATTTCCACCGACGTAATTCCCTGCCTCATTAGGATACGCTCCGCCAATATTTGCATCTGTCCAAATCGTTGGACGTGTCGGAATTAATGACATATCTGATTCCAAAATCTTCTGGCTTAAATTCCTTATGCCGGTCAAATCATCAATGATAATTATTCCCCTGCCGTGAGTAGCCAGCACTAAATCGTTCGTTACCGGATGAATCGCAATATCTTTCACCGGAGTGTTCGGTACTTTTGAAGTCATTTGCACCCAGTCCATTCCACCATTTATACTCGTGAACAAACCGAACTCAGTACCAACGAACAGCAAATTTTTATTTACTAAATCTTCTTTTACTTTATGTGCAAAACCTTTTATATCACTTGTCGAAATCTTATACCATGTCTTCCCAAGGTCGCTCGTCTTATACACATACGAATTCATATCTCCCAGTGCATGTCCGTCAACAGTAATGTAAACAACTTTCTTATCGTATCTGCTTGGCTCGATGCTGGAGATGCATAAAAATCTCGGCAGCCCGCTTATGTTTGTAGTTACATTCGTCCATGACTTTC
>JBBRQV010000134.1:0-8811 GCA_038225955.1 Ignavibacteria bacterium
ATTTTAATTTTTACTTAATATATAATTTATGAAAAAAATTATAGAGTGTGTCCCGAATATTTCAGAGGGACGAGATGAAAAAATAATCAATGCTGTCGCTGATGCAGTACGCATAGTGCCCGGCGTAACGCTGCTTGATGTTGATCCGGGTAAATCAACTAACAGAACAGTGTTCACATTCGTTGGTGATGCCGACGCAGTCGTTGAAGGCGCGTTTCAGTTTGCAAAGAAAGCATATGAACTGATTGATATGAGCAAACACTCCGGCGAGCATCCGCGTATGGGAGCAGTTGACGTTGTGCCCTTCGTTCCCGTTGCAAATGTTACCACTGAAGAGTGCGTTGAGTGCGCAAAGAGATTCGGCGAACGTGTCGGGAAAGAACTTGGCGTTCCGATTTATTTATACGAAGAAGCTTCAAACAATCCAGATAGAAAAATGCTGAAGCAAATCCGTCAGGGTGAGTATGAAGGCATTAAAGATAAAATTATTAAACCTGAATGGAAACCGGATTTCGGTCCACAAGAATTTATTGCAAAGTCAGGAGCAACAGTTACCGGCGCAAGATTTTTTCTAGTAGCTTATAACGTAAATATACTCGGTACAAAAGAGCAGGCGCATAAAATTGCGTTGAACGTTCGCGAGCAGGGCAGAAGCGCAGATGCACCGGGAAGATTAAAATTTGTTAAGGGTATCGGATGGTATGTGAACGAATACAATATGGCGCAGGTATCGATGAACCTTGATAACTATCAAATCACTCCGCCGCACGTTGCATTTGAGGAGTGTGCAAAAGATGCAAGAGAAATGGACGTTGCAGTATGCGGCTCGGAGCTTGTGGGACTTATTCCGCGTGAAGCTATGCTTATGGCCGCTGATTATTACATACAAAAAGAAAATTTATTTATAGTTGATGAGATGCAAAAGATGAGACTTGTTATCGAGCGTCTCGGGCTTTCATCTATCTCACCTTTCATTCCTCAAAAAAGAATTATTGAATACATGATTAAAGAGGAAGGCACAGAGCCACTCGCTTCTTTAACAGTAAGAAATTTTGTTGAGCTTGTCGGAGCGCGTACATCAGCTCCGGGCGGCGGAAGTGTTTCGGCACTCATTGCTTCCATGGGCGCTGCGCTTGGCGCAATGGTTGGATGGATGACTTACGGGAATAAAAAATTCGAGCACCTTGATGGTAAGATGAGAAAACTCATTGGCCCGCTTCACGATAAAATGAAGGAGCTTATCCCTTTGATTGATGCAGATACAAATGCATTCAATGACTATATGACTGCTATGAAAATGCCGAAAAAAACTGATGGCGAACAAAAAGCGCGCAACACAAAAATGCAGAAAGGCTTGAAGAAAGCAATCACAGTTCCATTCTCTGTGATGACAATTTCTGATTCGTGTTGGGAGTATATGATTTCCATGGCGAAGGATGGAAATATTTCATCGGCGAGTGACCTTGAAGTCGGCGCAAAATCATTGGAGACGGGCATCTGGGGAGCGTATAAAAATGTTCTGATTAATTTAAAGAGCATCAAAGACGAAGCGTATAAATCCGATATGATTGCGAAAGGTGAACAGATTGTAAAGAACGCAGAAAAGAATTGTAAAAAAGTTTGTTCGATATTAGAGAAGAGATAAAATCTACTGCTGATTTTCTTCTTTATTTTTTTGAAGTATAGAATTTACCTTATCCAAAATTTCTTTCGCAAGAGTTTCGATTATTCCAAGTTCATCTTTCATTTCCTCAGAGTTTTTTATCTCTTCATCTTTAGCTGCTCTGATGAAATTTAACGAAATTCCTTCGATAGTAATAATAGGAAGTTTTAACTCCTCGCTTACAATTTCCAGCATATCGTTTTTCTTTTCTCTTAGATTATTCAGCTCAATATTTGCATCCTGCAATTCTTTATTTTTCTCTTCCAGAAGATTGTTTTCTTTCTGCGCCTGATGGATTTTAAGAGTTGAGCTTAATGTGTCAGTCTTTTCTTTATTCTCAGATAAAAGCTGCTGATATTCCTCTTCTTCATATTTCTTGTAATATTCAAAAGCAGATTTGAAATCCTCTAAGTTTTTATAATTCTCGGAAATGCTTTTTAAAATTTCCAGTCTTAACAGCTTATCCTCTGTTTCCTTCGCTTCCAAATCTAAAAGAATTTTAACTGCCGCTTCATACTGCATATCCTCAGTTAATTTTTTTGCTTTTTCAAATTCTTCGTTCATAGCATTGGTTAAAATGATAAAATAAATTTGCTGCCTTTACCGTACTCTGATTCAAACGTGATATTGCCACCGCAAAGTTCAGTTAATTTTTTAACTATTGAGAGCCCAAGCCCTGTTGAGTTCTCGCCTGCAGTCGGCACATTTGAAATCTTTGCAAACTTTTGAAATACTTTTGATTTCTCTTCTTCTTTTATTCCAAGTCCATTATCGACCACATCCATAAAAAATTTTCCATCATTGCTGAATACATTTATACTAATTTCACTATCTCTGTAAGAATACTTCAAAGCGTTTGAGACTAGATTTATCAAAATTTCTTTAAGAATAATTTTATCTGAAGTGAAAGGTTTATCTTTTACCTCATAATTTAAAATAACTTTAATGTTCTTCTGTGTTGCTGAAATTTCAAACTCTGAAATTATATCCTGAAATAGCTCCCTGAGATTTATTTCAACCGGATTTAAAATAACATCTCCCGCTTCAATTTTATTTATATCAAGCAGATTTTCTATAATGCTGAGCATTCGTTCAGACGACAAATAAATTCTTTCCATAGAAGTCTGTTTTTTCTCCGGTGACAATTTTTCAAGATTTTTTTTAAGATTTCCTGCAATGAGAATAATATTAGTAAGAGGATTTTTTAAATCATGCACAACTACTCCGAGGAAATCATTTTTTTCTTTATCGGTTTCCATCAGAAGCTCGTTTATTTTTCCAAGCTCGCCATTTTTTTGCTTTAGTATTTCCGATTCTTTTTCTGACTGCTCAAGATGATTTAGTAGTTTTATCCTCTCAAGATTTTTTTCATTGATAACAGAAAGGTTTTCTATTCTTAACTTTCTGTGAAGCTCTATATAATCTAATGCTCCTTCGTAGTCCCCTATTTTTTCGTAAATTGTTTTAAATTGTTCGTACAGTACAATTAAAATTCTTACAATGTTTTTTTCTTTGCATACTTCTATTCCTTCATTAATAATTTTTATTGCCTTCTGATATCTTCCCATTTCAGTGTAAGTCTGGCAAGCAAGCGATATACTTTCTGTAAACAAAATCCAGTAATTATTTTTTTTCGCAATTTCTATGCACTCAAGATAGCATTGTATAGCTATCTCATTTTTTTTCTGTTCGGAATAACCATATCCGAGATACAGCACACAATAACATCTGAGAGATTCATCGTTTACAAATTTTTCATTTGTTTCTTCCGCAAGTCTGAGAAAATCCTGTGCCTTTTCAAATTCTTTTTTATCAATATTAATCAGTCCGAGATTAAGATAGTTAGTTACTATTGCAGAGTAGTCTTTCAGACTTAACGCAATTTCAAGCGAGGCATTCATATAATCCAATCCTTTATCAAAGTCTTTAAGATAGGAAAGATAATAATTGCTGATGTTATTATAAAATTTATGCTGAAGCTGTAAATCTTTTGATGCGATGGCAAGCTCAAGCCCTTTGAATAAATACTCAGCTTGCTTGGGTGCATCTCCCAGTGTGGAATATGATTTCGCGAGGAGATTACAGCAACGTGCTTCCCCTCTTGTATTATTTAAGAATGAAAAATAACGGTATGCAATGGTGCAGAACTCAATTACTTTATCCGGTGAATCATTTCTATCATGATAGTTTGCAATTCCCATTGCAGACTCAGCCATTCCCCTGCTATAATTTATACTTGCACTCTGCTCGTAAATAGATTCGTAAATATTCAGTTCGCTGCCGGTTTTGTATCCGTTAGCCCTTGAAATAAGTTCGTCTATTTTCTCTGTTTCTGATGTATTCATTTTGTAAATTAGTAAATGATTTGATAAAAAAGAATTATGAAATCACAGGAACAATTTTCGTTATGCTTAGTAAAAACTTTATGAAAACATTTTTACTTCTTACAATTTTTTTAGTTTCATTGGTTTCTTACTCTCAGAACTCATTCATTCCGGGATTATATAATACAGGAATGGACGATTCCAATAATCTCCTCGCCGATGGCGAAACAGATTCTCACTATCAACTAATTCAAAGCGCAGATGCAAGCTATCCAGGACCTGCATCTAAAGTAATTCTCTCCAATGAGTTTCCCATTGGTAACTGGTATCCTAACGGTGATAAATCAAAATGGATTGCGCCGCGCACCGATGCAGGAAAATGGAATGAAGCGGGAGTATATATTTACAGAGTGTACTTTGATTTGACAGGACACGATTTAAACAGCACAGTGGTGAAAGGCGGATGGAGCACCGATAATAACGGAGTGGATATTTTAATCAACGGAGTAAGCACGGGCTTTGCAACGCCATACGAAGCGTTCGGGTGGGGATTGTTTCCGTTTGAAATAAAATCAGGATTTATTTCCGGCATTAATACGATTGACTTCGTCGTGAATAACGGCTATGCACCAACAGGATTACGTGTCGAGTTTGCTCCGACGGCAAAGACAATAACGATGAGGTGATACTCATTCAGTTACAACAGTAGAGTTATTTTTTATGCAGAGTGCGCGCTGAGATAGTCTTCCTCAGTAACGGGCTCAAGCCAGTTAACCGGTCCCTTAACTGTAATATTAGAAATTGCAATATGTGTAAGGCTGATATCTTTAACAGCCCCATGCCAGTGCTCAACCCCCGAATGAATTACTATTACATCACCTTTAGTAATTACTCTTGCATGCTTGCCTCTCTCCTGATAAATTCCTTTTCCATTAGTAACAAGTAGTGTTTGTCCTGCGGGATGAGTGTGCCAGTTATTCCTGCAGCCGGGCTCAAACATAACATCGCCGATAGAATAATTTCCTGTTTCATCTTTAGGCACTAATATATTTACCCATGCTGTTCCTGTAAAATAATCCGGAGATGCTTTTTCTCCTTTAGGAAATATTTTTTCTTGATTTTCTGATTTGCTCATGATTTTTATATTTAATAACTTTTCAACTCTTCAATATACTTAAAAAATTTAACAACAATAATTTTTATCGTGATTGTTCAAATTAAGAAATGTTATTCACTTTATTGTTTAGAACCAATACTAAAATTTAACTTTATTAATATTTTCCTATCTTAATTAACTATTTCATATTATTTTCCTTTATTGAAAAAACAACGGAGAACAATTGTGAAAAAATTTCTTTACACCCTTCCCTTCATTTTATTAGTAATTTCCCTCTCTTATATTCATTCAGGTTGCAAAAGTGATGATGTTGTAACACCTCCGGTCGACCAGAATGTTGACAAGGAATCAACAACTTCTAAAAACTTTACTCAGCTGACTAAACTTCTTTGTGATGCAAATTCAAATGCATGGCAATACTTAAACATTGTACCTCCTACAAGCTGTCCGGATTATTTTTTTGATAGTACTTTTTACAGTGCTATTGTTGTAAGATACGGTGACTTTCCATTCGGATGCGCAGGAGTTGACGGCGTAAGGAGAAGCGGCTCATACATAATTACTCCTCATATTTTTTCAGGAGGAGATTCTGTGTATTTCACGCTTTCACTTGACCGATATTTTATCAATAAGTATGCAATAAATACAGATACGAATACCGTTAAAGTTAACGGCTCCCTGAATTTTTCTACAAAGAAAATTTCAGGAACGACTTATAATTTTCATGCAGGCGGAGAGTGTTCATTTACTACAAATTTAGGTGTAAATAAATATATAACGCTAACCGGAGTAAACGGAACAGTTAATTACAATTCTTTAAACACTATTTCTGATGATGCTTACTCAATTTATGGAACGGTAAAAATAAATGATAGCGGCTTTGGGACAGAATACACTCTGACAGTAAATCAATCTAGTGCACTGCAAATTTCAGGCAACTGCCTTTACCCTCTCTCAGGAATAGCAGGAATCTCAGCGCCTAATACTAATGCAACTTGCGACTTCTCACCTGCAAGCGGAACATGCGATGCTATTGTGAAATTAACAAAGGGCGGAGCATCAACAACTGTTGATTTGACTAATACAGATTTCTAAAGTTATAGAAAATTTTTTACACTTTTGTAAATAAGAAAAGCCGAGCAAAAATTTAATTTGCCCGGCTTTTTATTTTACGCCTATACCTGCTAAGCAAGCGTAAAGAATTCTTCGTTATCAAGAAAGTGATGCCTTATCACATGCGCTCTTACAAGATTTATCAAAGTCCTGCTGGCTCTCCTCTCTGAAATATTTACAAGCCGCTTAAATCCCTTCACTGTTATTTTCTGATTCATCTCAAGATATGTGAACAATGCTTTCTCAATATCTCCTATGTAAAGTTTTAAAGGCGCCGTATCGTCGGTTGTATTCTTTAAAATCTTCTCGCCCTCTTTAGATGCGATGATACTTTTATCATTGAAGCGCACATAAACTTTTCCGTTCTCATTTTCGTCTTCCGATATTATTCTATGCGGTTTAGTTCTGCTCTCGGGAATATATACGACTAAAATATCTTTATTCTTTATATATAGAACTTCAGAACTGAAATTTATTTCAGGCTCGCAGTAAAATTTTGCCGTAGTTGAAATAAGCTCGAACTCTTCCTTTTCACTTTCGATACCATAAATTGTTTTATCATCATCCACTCCTATCAGCATCATACCGCCTGCAGTATTTGCAAGCGCACACATTTCTTTTCCTATTTTTTCGGGAGTGGTGAACTTTCTTTTGAATTCGGTCTTTAATCCTTCGCCTGCTTCAATTAATTCGTAAAGCTCTATTAAATACATTTAATATCCTTATGTCTGATTTCTTATGTTAATATTTTTATCAAGATAATCCTGTAGAATTATCTGCGCTGACATGCTGTCAATCATTGATTTATCTTTACGCTTGCTTTTCCTCATTGATGAGTTTGCAATAAAATCTGATGCAAGCTTGCTTGTAAATCTTTCATCAAACATTACAACTTCTATATCTTCTTTTTTTGATAAAAAAAAACTTTGAAGGTTATTGATAAACTTATCAACCTCCAAAGTTTGTAATGTTTTTTCTGATTTAAGATTTAAAGGGTATCCGACGACTATCTTACCTGCGTCTTCATCCTTTATTAGCTTAAAGATATTATCCAATAATTTGCCGTCATTAAAAATTGCTCCTCTCTCGAATGAAAAACAAAGTGAGTCATCCGATATGGCAACACCGATTCGTTTTAACCCGAAATCTATAGCAATTACTTTTTTAATAACAGTAAATTTTAATTAATTGCCTTCATTAGCGAGAATGATAACAACTAATTAGTTTGTTTGGTTTCAAAATGAAAAATATTTCCGTAAAAATAAAGCGCAGCTCTTATGTTAGAGGATCGGCAATTTTTTCTTTAAGGAAATTCTTCAGGATTTTTCCCGGTTTGAAGTGCATTTTTCTTCTGCCCGGCACGAAAACGAACTCGCCTGTCTTCAGGTTTCTTGCCTTTGGTTTCGGTTTGGTTTTCTTAACTTCAAAAACACCGAAGTCTCTTATTTCAATTCGGATAGTAGGGTCAGCCATCATGATAAGCTCCCTCATTGAATCGAATAAAGAATCAACAATAAGTTTTCTTGTTACTCTTCTTCCGATTAATTTCTCTTCCATTTTTAATTCAACATCTTTTCTTGTAAGTGTTTTAACTCTGTCAATGTTTCTCTTTTTCGTCTCCTTGATTTCGATGTAAGTCTCTTGTGCCATTTTGTTCTCCTATTGTTTGGTTGTATCTTTTTAAATATAAAAAAGATGAATACATAATTAATGCTGTTGAGAATAGCATTAAATAGAATTGAATTGTATTTAAGACAGATAAATCAAGTGCCGAAATTAAAATTACGACGCCAATACTAAATACGGCTATTTTGCCCGGATAGTTTGACATTAAAGTTATTTTCTTTCGCCCCTTTAATATCAATCCGAAAATAAGGATTAAGATATCCCTTAATACTACAATCAAAACAAACCATAATGGAATTTTGTGTTGTATTAAAAGAATCAGTACAAGTGTTATTACGGATATTTTATCTGCCAGTGGATCTATGATTTTCCCTAACTCTGTAACCTGATTCAGCTTTCTCGCCAAAAAGCCGTCTAATAAATCAGTTGCATACATACTTAATAATATCGCTATTATTAAGCCTCTGCTACTTCCATTATCAGCCATCAACAGATAACTTAGGGGAAATAAAAGAATTACTCTTAAAATAGATAAAAAATTTGAAATATAAAATAATTCTTTTAGCATCTATCCACAAGTAAAATTAACCTTTTTTTTAAACAAAATGAACATATAAATTTATTTACTTACCACTTTGCTAAACATATAATATTTTAATATAACAATCAACTATAACGTATATTTTTTCTGTCAAGCGAAAAAAAAATATTTCTACCTATTAGTACTAATGGGTACCAGTAGATTTTTCTTGTTTTCACCGTTGATTAAATTATAAGTCATTTTATTACTGTGACAATTTTGTCATTGTGAAAATTAAAGAAAAATTTATGTACGACTTATCAATTAAAACATCGTTCGTTCACTTCCGCGGAAGAGGATTTTCAATAAAAAAGATTTCCGAAGTAATGGGAATTAACCGCACAACTTTAATCCAATGGAATAAAGAACTCTACACCGATATAAAAAT
>JBBRQV010000135.1:0-8658 GCA_038225955.1 Ignavibacteria bacterium
TATCAAAGCCGACTGCTTCAAAGTACTGCGCATTTCTGTGCCAGATGCCTCCGTTATTGTATGTCATCGCATCACCGGCGTTGAAGAAAACAACTCCGTTTTTTAAAACTCCTATTTGTCCGCCGCCTACAACAGTTAGTGTTCCGGTATTCGGTACAGGAAATCTGGGGATTTTAAATGTCCAGTTTTGATTGGTTGGTAAGTTTGGGTTCATTGCCCATGGACCGATATTGTAAGAAGGAATACCTGCGCCTTTTACATAAACATAATTGGCAGAGTAAAACACTTGGGATATATCGGCAGGAATATTATTGTAACCTACTGCACCGCTTGTGTTTTGCTTCCAGGTTGATAGCTCGGGTTGAGCATATATACTGTAAGCTGCCAGAATTAAAATTGAAAGAAATAATTTTTTCATAGTTATGGGGTTATTTGCTTTTACTGTTAGATGAAATTATTGCAAAAAACTTGCGGTGCCTCTTTAAAATAAAAACTATTTAAAGCTGTCTAAAAACTTCGCATTCTCCTCACTTAGTGTAACAGCTATAAGTTTATTATTATAGTTGTATGCAATGTGCCTTATATCCGGAGTAGTGTTAAACGCAAAGCTGTATAGCAGAGTGCTATCTTTGTAAAAATTCATGGCGCCTGATGATGAGCAATAAATATATGCAAAGGGATCTGAGTTCAGCAAATCTTTCAGCTCTGCCATTTTTTTAGCATCTGATATCGGAACTGTTTTAATTATCATTTTAGAGGTTGAGTCAAAATCCATTTTGTACATAATTTTCATATTGTTTGCCTGAGATAAATCGGGCATTGCCGCGGTTTCTTTTTTACTTCCGCAAGAGTAAAGGGCAAGAAAAGAAATCATTATAATTGGAAATAGTTTTCTCATAAAATTATTAGACGCAGAAAAGTTGAATTTCTTGTTGTCTCAAATTGAACTAAATTGAATAAATTTTAAAATTAAACCCCGGAAATGAAAAATTTTCACTTATTAATTCTGGCAGTTACGATTTCATTCACGCTTTACTCATGCAGCAAAAAAGATGATGCAAAACCAACAACCGAAACTAAGAAAGAAGAACCAAAAAAAGAGCCAGAAATAAAAAATCAAAAAGCTCCCGAGGCATCAAATGAAACTAAGGGCAAACTGGAAATATTAAAATTCGATAAGAAAGATATTCCTTCCGATATAAAATACAAAGGTAAAGTTACAGGTGGCGCAAGATGGAAAGATAGCAACGGCGAAAACTTACTTATAGTAACCGAAACAGAGATACAAAACGGAAAAGATAAAGAAGGTAGCGATGTCTCTTCGAAGGAATTGTTCGGGTATAGTTATGTTATTAATTCAAGCGGGAGTTCCCTGCTTTGGCAGATAAACGATTTTGTAAAAGACTGCGAGTTTGATTTATCTTTGAACTATAATTTAAACTCACTTACAATTACCGATTTAAATGAAAACGGTATAGGAGAATCTACTTTCTTCTATAGAATGTCTTGCAAAAGCGATGTAAGTCCCGACGATTTAAAGCTAATTATGCACGAAGGAAAAGATAAATATGCACTAAGAGGAACTACGGAAATAAAATATAGAGCAAACGGCGAAACGACAAAAGAAGGCGGTGATTATAAAGTAGATGTTTCGTTCGATAAGGCACCAAAGGGATTTCTTGATTACGCAAAGAAGCAATGGGATAAGTTCAAAACTCAGGAACTAAACTAAAACTCATTTTTTGATGTGAAAAAAATATTTTTCATAATATTTTTTCTTTACACTTTTAATCTGTTTGCGCAGTTTGAAAGTAATATGCGTATAGCCGATATAGAAAAAACAGCTCACATCAGAAATTATTTAAGGACAATCACAGATTACAAAAGTGATACAACCTTAAACGTATATTATTACAAGCTTGAACTTGCAGTTCAAAGTGCTCCAAATTTATTGATTGGTAAAGTAACAATAAACTCTGTTGTAGCTGTTCCTTCCATAGATTCTTTATTTTATGATTTAAGCAGTGCTCTTGATGTTGACTCAATTACTTCAACAGCAGGAGTGATCTCTTATGCACACATCAATAATGTAATTCATATAACTCTTCCGCATACCTTTAATCAAAATGAATTAACCTCTGTTACTGTTTATTATCATGGCGTACCTGCCCCTACAGGATTCGGAAGTTTTGAGTTTGGTAGTCACAATGGCACGCCTGTTATATGGAATTTAAGCGAGCCGTTTGGCTCGAGCGATTGGTTCCCATGCAAAAATATTCCATCCGATAAAGCGGATTCGACTGATATGTGGATTACGTGCACAGATAATTTTACTGCCGTATCAAACGGATTACTAAAAGATGTAACAGCAAACGGCAACGGAACGAAAACTTACAAATGGCATAATTCATACCCCATTGCGAATTATTTAATTTCGCTGGCTGTAACAAACTACGTGCAGTACAATCTTTACTTTAAGTATTCGCCGACTGACTCGATGCCGTTCAATAATTTTGTCTATCCGGAAAATCTTAGCACCAGAATACCGCAGGTAACTAAAACTCTTGATATGCTAAGCTTCTATTCTTCTACTTATGGACTTTACCCGTTTATAAAAGAAAAGTACGGACATGCTGAGTTCGGAAGATTGGCGGGGCAGGAACATCAGACCTGTACGTCACTGGGTTATTGGAGCGAAGATATTATTGCGCACGAACTTACGCATCAGTGGTTCGGTGATAAAATAACCTGCAAGGACTGGCATAACATCTGGCTTAACGAAGGCTTTGCAACGTACGGAGAAGCTCTTTACGAAGAGCACGCACACGGAAAAATTGCATATGACGGATACATGCTCGTAACAATGAATAATGCAAAGAACGCAGTCGGTTCAATTTATGTTCAGGATGATGAAAATATTAATGAAATTTTTAGCGCTAACAGAACTTACGCAAAAGGCGGAACGGTGCTACACATGTTAAGAAAAGCCATAGGTGATTCGCTGTACTTTGCTTCAATAAAAAAATACGCGGCGGATACAACTCTTGCGTATAAAAATGCGGTAACTGATGATTTCAAAAGAAATGTTGAAGCTGTTTCCGGGCTAAATTTAACTTATTTTTTTAGTGAGTGGATTTACGGGGAAAATTATCCGAAATATAATGTAAGCATGTCGTCTGTTGATGCCGGGACCGGATTGTATAATACAACTGTAAAGATAGAGCAAAGCATAAATACAAACCCGGCATTCTTTACAATGCCCGTTGATATAAAATTATTTTTTGATGAGGGAGATACAACGTTTACTGTGTTTAACAATTCGCAGGCACAGAGCTTTAATTTTCTTACGAAGCAAAAGCCGAGTGTATTTAAAGTTGACCCCGATAAAAAAATTCTTTGCAAGATTACAGGAGATGAGCCCGTTACCCCTGTAAGCTATTCACTTTCACAAAATTATCCTAACCCGTTTAACCCATCTACAACAATAACGTATCAGGTTTTTAAATCTTCCGATATACAATTAAGAATTTATAATATGCTGGGACAGGAAGTAAAAAATTACTTTTACTCCAATCAGAAAGACGGTAAATATAAAATAATCTTTGATTCCTTCGCGCTTGCCTCGGGCACATACTTTTATAAACTCATTGCAATGGATAATAAATCAGGCGAAGTGCTTTTCACTGATTCAAAATCTATGTCCTTAATAAAATAATTAAAATAAATTACTTCACCGCAACATATAAATCACATTCTGAATCCTCTGAGTCGGGTTTAAATCTTTCATCATATACTTCAAAATCCGGTGCATCCATCTTTTTGTTGTTCGCAGGGTCTTTTACCCATTTACCATAGACATATGCTATTGTTTCAGGAAATCTTGAAATCGAACCTTTATGTGTGAACACTGCATATTTATTGTCGGGAATTTCAACTGTGTCAAATCCTTCCGGCAGTTTTTCAAAATCACTTACTCCAACCCCTGCTATGTAATAAATATTTCCTTCCTTATCCATATCGTAACATACACCATAAGTTTCTTTTTCATTAATTCTGTTTTTTGCTTCGTCAATTCTGGGAACGAATTTATCCCACAGGTTGCCGATATCCGGCTGCGGATTTTTCCCGACGTATTTTAATCCTGCTACTTTAAATCCTTTTCTCTCAGTGAATTTTGGTTCCATATTTTTTTTTGATTTATTAGATTAATTATTTAACGGTCATCACAGATACCCGTAATGTTTCAAGTATGTATGATGTTAAGATAATAATTTTTTCTTTTTCTTTGAACTACTTTATTACGTTGTATAAAATCTGATTTGTCTCCATATCAAGATTATTGAACGGCTCATCCAGCAAAAGCAGCGGTCTTCCAAGTCCGAACACTTCCATAGCTACAAAAGAGTGTATTTTGCAGGTTTTGTGCGTTTTGGGGGAGTTACTATATGTATTTATTTGTTGATTTTAATAGGTTACATTATTTGTCAATTAAAAACTATTTATAAAAAAACTATTACTTCTACCCAATGAAAACGAAATATTTTTTAGTAATGCTTTTGCTTGCATGCATAGGGGGCAGCAATGTTAAGGCTCAGTACGTTCTTCAGGATGCTTTTCCAACTCTCACTTTTAATTCAATTACAGAGTGTCAGACAGCACCTACTGCGGCAAACAAATTATATGTAGTAAGCCAGAAAGGTTTGATTTATGTTTTAGATTTAAGCACTAATCCTCCTACACAAAAAACCTTTTTGGATATTTCCGGCAGAGTTTCACCATCTTCTGCAGGCAGCGAAGTAGGTTTGCTTGGTCTTGCATTCCACCCAAGTTATGTAACTAACAGGTATTTTTATGTTGATTTTACCAATACACCATCAGGCGGTTCGCTTACATCTTACATTGCAAGATATGAAGTAAGTCCGACAAATCCTGACTCAGCATTAAGTAGTACGGAAACAATTTTTTTAACACAAGTTCAGCCGTTTTCAAATCACAATGGCGGAAAAGTTATTTTCGGACCTGACGGATATTTATATATTTCATTTGGTGATGGCGGTTCAGCCGGTGACCCGAATGGAAATGGACAAAATAAAAGTGTTTTACTCGGAAAAATTTTAAGAATAGATGTTAACACCGCTTCAGGTGGAAACCAATATTCAATTCCTCCAACAAATCCGTTCTTTGGAAGTTCGACATTTAAACAGGAAATTTATTCTTACGGAATGAGAAATCCTTGGAGAACAGCTTTTGATATTCCTACGGGAAGATTCTATTGCGCAGATGTTGGTCAAAGCGCCCGAGAAGAAGTTGATATAATTGTCAGCGGCGGAAACTATGGCTGGAATGTAATGGAGGGAAATATTTGTTATAGTCCTTCATCCGGATGCGATACATCCGGTAAAATAAAACCGATTGTAGATTTCACAAGAACAGATTGCGGCTCTATCACCGGCGGATACGTTGTAAGAAGCAGCCCTCAATTACCACAGCTAGAAGGACAGTATATTGTCGGCGATTATGTCACAAAGAAAATGTTCGCAATTAATTATACGGGGGTAGTACCTGCGCCAACAACTTTACTTCTCACCGCTTCATCGGCAATATCCACTTTTGGAGTTGATAAAGCAAAAAATGTTTATGCATGTACATACTTGACTGCAGGTAAACTAATGAAGCTTGTTGATACAAGAGTTGGAATCGGCAACTATAGTTCAGAAACACCTGACCAATATTATTTATTGCAGAACTATCCGAACCCTTTTAATCCTTCGACTAAAATAACTTTTGCAATTCCTCAAACAGGAAATGCAACTCTGATCGTTTACGATAACATGGGGC
Source organism: Ignavibacteria bacterium (assembly GCA_038225955.1). Taxonomy (GTDB): domain Bacteria; phylum Bacteroidota; class Ignavibacteria; order Tepidaquicellales; family Tepidaquicellaceae; genus JAFDZO01. The sequence continues at coordinate 5,839 of JBBRQV010000135.1, forward strand.
GAACAGTACAAACTTTGGTAAACAATGAGAACCTGAACACAGGTTTCTACACAAAAGATTTTGATGCAAGCAAGTTATCAAGCGGAGTTTATTATTACAAGCTTTCAGTGAATAACTTCAGCGAAACCAAGAAAATGCTTTTAGTGAAATAATACTTTAAATATATAATTTTACACATAGAACCCTTTGTAAGAATAATCTTGCAAAGGGTTTTTTGTTTATTGCATACTAACATTGTGGTTTGATTTCAATCATTAGTTTAACGATTTTTATTAAAGGAGAAGTCCGTTTATTTGTGTTTCCTGATTCCCTTACAGCCTTACATTTTTTTGTAAATTAATTACAAATAGTGTTACTAAGAGTAGAAAATATTTTCAAGCGAGTACCACTTCTTAGAGGGAATACACTCCAAGCCAACTTAATACTCTTGCTGGGTATATTTACCTTTATAGTTATAACGATTGATTTACAAACCGATATGGCTATTGAGAAGGACGAAATTTCTTCTGTTGTAATTATATTGGCGCAAACTTTTGACACCACACTTCTTGACGAACCACTTATATCAAATATAGATTTTCAATTTCTTGGAATTATATCCGAAACATGCACTCATAACATTTGCGGTAACATTTTAACATGTCTGCAGGACCGCGCGCCTCCTTATTTAATTTGAAATTAGAAATTACCTGAATACTAAATGTATTCTGTTATAAGAATAATTTTAAATTAAAATAAAATCTTACAATGAAAAAGATTACAACATTAATAATATTAGCTTTCATGCTAATCTCAACACACTCTTTTGCTCAAGCGTATTTGCAGCCTAAGTTTCAATTAGATGTCTTTGGCGGATATGGAGCTCCGTTAGGAGACTTTAAAGTTTCTGTTCCACCAACAAGCCCAGCCACCGAAGTTAATAGAGCAGATGCTGATTTTTTTCCTTATTATACAAAACAAATGGTTAATTTTGGGGCTGATGGAAAATTAGCTCTTGGTAAAAACGGTAACTTTAGAGTAACATTTGGTATAACCTATAATATGTTCAGTAATAATACTACCGGTTTATTTTTTGCAGATTCAAATGAAACCTTTGTAACCACTACTTTCAAACCAAAAGTTAATATTCTTTCGGTTGCTCTTGGAGGCGAGTGGGCTTTTGCACCTACACAAAAAATAAATCCTTACCTTGGACTTGGACTTACCGGAAATTTTTTCGGAGGAAGTTTTGAATTTGGACAATCTGTATTTGTAAAAGGCGCTCAAAGAACAGCTCCAGTTGATATGAAATCGGAAACAAGAATTGGGCTTCTTTTCGATGCAGGACTTAATGTTCGTTTAAGCCCTCAAGTCGGTATCAATGGTGGTATTAAATACCACATTATTAACATTGCAGGTAAAGGCGCAGATAACGAAGCAGAAATAGGACCAAATGAAATTGACCTTGGTGATAAAACACACCTAATGGATGATGGAACAACATCACCAGATAAAACCCTTAGTTCTTTCAATGGGTATTTGGGTGTTTCGTTCTATTTTGGAATGCACAAATAAAATTTAATAAAACGAGAGTCCGCTTTTTTGCGGACTCTTTTTTTAATGCAAATACGAACCGATGAAAATACCCACCTTAATATTTTTAACTTTCTTCCTCTGTAACTTCTCATCCGCTCAATACAAAGTTTCAGGAACTGTTACTGATGCTGTGACAAATGAAAAATTATCCCACGTTGCAATCTACATTTCAGATTTAAAGAAAACAATTTCCACCGATACAAACGGAACATTCGGCATTACAGATTTGCCCGGAGCGTATATACAATTTCAGTTTTCACTGCAAGGATATAGAAACTATAGCCTAACAATAGAAACTGATATACTTACTGCGCCTTTACAAATTGCTTTAATGCCAACTGAGTTTTCTACTGAAGAAATAATCGTAACAGAAACTAATATTGAAAAACCATACCAGACAGATAAAATAAAAGCGAAAGATTTACAGAGATATGGAGCTATGAATCTATCTGAAGCGGTTGCAAGAATACCCGGCGTCTGGCAGCTCTCAACAGGTACGGGTGTATCAAAACCTGTGATAAGAGGATTGTACGGAAACAGAATTGGAATAATGGTGAACGGCATACGTTTCGATAACCAGCAGTGGCAGGATGAACACGGACTCGTAATGAGCAGTGACGGTATAGATAACGTTGAAGTAATAAAGGGACCAAGAAGCTTGCTCTTCGGACCCGAAGCAATCGGCGGAGTCGTTAGCATTACTGATGAACATCCGGCTCCAGTAGGAACTAACGAAGCGGACCTCAATACAAAATATTACTCTAATACACTCGGTATACTTGCCGATGTAGGACTTAAAGGCGCAGAGCAAAATTTCAACTGGCTGGTTCGGTTTGGCGGAGAAACTCACGGAGACTATATTGACGGTAACGGAGATAGATTGCCTTCTACGAGGTTCGGCGGTTATACGATGAAAACTGCTTTTGGTACTAATAAAGGAATTTGGGTGGGGAATTTAAACTACGCATATACAAATTATACCTATGGAATTTTAGAGGGAAGAGATTTTCAAAAAGAATTTCGAAATACGAATGAATCAAGATTTGACCGAAGTTTTAACGGACCGCATCATCAGTTGAAAATTCATAACATGGTTTTGCAGAATACGTTCAACGCCGATAGGTCAAAGTTCAAAGTAAATCTAGGATATACTTACAATCGCAGAGTCGAACGCGAAGGAAACGATGAAAGATTTTTACCTGATAGTTTGCAGTTCGGTAATCTGGACATGATTTTAAACACATA
>JBBRQV010000136.1:0-8647 GCA_038225955.1 Ignavibacteria bacterium
CTCAACTATTTCAGGGTCAAGTTCTATGAAGACAGTCTTAGGCGATACAAACTTTATAGTATCATCTTCATTATTCATCAGCAATTCTTCATCCTGCTCGAACTTATATACCATAAAAAAAGGAATTTCGAATTCCGTTTCATAATCATCAGTACACCGGTCACAGGTTAAAATATACTTTCCTTTGATAACTGCATTTATTGTTATCTGTCCTGCTGATTTATAAAGAACTGCGTTTACTTCTACATCTGAAGGAAGAGTAATTCCCTCGTAATTAAAACTTTCTAATTTTTCTTTGAAATCAAAATCATGTTCACCATCTTTTATATTTATTACATTTATCTTCATCTTTTCCTCTCATCTGTATGATTACAAGTTATAACTTAAAACTGTTTAACAATACTTATTGACCTATTGATTCAGAGTAAGTTGTTGAATCCATTAAGTTAGCAATTTCGTCAGCATTGTTTGGCTCAATTTTTATAATCCAACCTTTTTCGTACGGCTCCTGATTTACAATCGAAGGAACATCGTTTATCCCTGTATTGATTTCAACAATTCTACCTGAGATAGGACTGAAAATTTCCGATACAGTTTTAACTGCCTCAATTGTGCCGAGCACATCACCTGCTTTTACTTCATCATTTATTGCTGAAGTTATATCTAAAAAAATTATGTCGCCAAGTTCGCTTTGAGCATAATCAGTTATACCGATTGTTGCCGATGCTCCATCTGAGTTAACCCATTCATGGTCGCTTGTATATTTTAAATTTTTGGGGGTATTCATAATCGTAAAATTTGATTAAGTAACAAATATACTAAAAAATGATGTTTTATTCAATTGATTAAACTAAGCTTTTTCATAAAACCGTAAATTTTTATTTTGCAGGATTATAGACTGTTTTCAGCTAAACCTTGAGCAATTGTGGCGCCCTCCGACCTGAAAGGTCGGGCGACACTTTCACTACCTATATGGAATTCAGCTCAAAGAGGTAATTTTAAGTTAGAAGCATCCTTATTTAATATAGAAGTGTCGCGTTCCGATAAAATCGGAACAGGGCGCCACATCCATACTCTATTTTTATCCAACTTTCTTTACATTTAATCTTTACCCAAATTAACGTAATTTTCGTAAATTCTTAAATAAATTCGCTTTTGAAATCCAGAGAAATACGAGATTCGTTTTTAAAATTTTTTGAAGATAGAGGACATAAAATTGTCCCCTCTTCTTCCGTCGTTCCTTATGACGACCCGACCTTGCTATTCACAAATGCAGGAATGAACCAGTTCAAAGATGTATTCCTTGGTGCAGGCACACGCGATTATAAACGCGCTGCCGATACGCAGAAGTGTATCCGCGCAGGCGGCAAGCATAACGATTTAGATGAAGTCGGTTTTGACGGCTATCACCATACATTTTTTGAAATGCTTGGTAACTGGTCTTTTGGTGATTATTATAAAAAGGAAGCACTTACATGGTCGTGGGAATTGCTTACAAAAGTTTGGGGCATACCAAAGCATAAATTATGGGCAACTGTTTACAGAGAAGATGATGAATCTTATGAAATCTGGAAAAATGAAACTGATATTGACCCTTCACATATTCTTCGCTTTGATGAAAAAGATAACTTCTGGGAAATGGGAGATACGGGTCCGTGTGGTCCGTGCTCTGAAATTCATATTGACCTGACCGAAGAAGGATGCAAAGCTTCGGATGTAAACTCAGATAACGAAAACGTAATTGAAATATGGAATAATGTTTTCATTCAATACAATAGAGATGTAAACGGAGTGCTAACCCCCCTGCCGAATAAACACGTCGATACAGGTATGGGATTCGAACGTGTTTGCCGCGCGTTGCAAGGTGTAAAATCGAATTACGAAACGGATGTCTTTACTCCAATACTAAATAAAATTTCGGAACTAACAGGCAAAAAATATGAGGGCGATAATGTTTCTCCTATGAATATTCTTGCCGACCATATTCGTACACTTGTTTTTGCTATCAGCGACGGCGCAATTCCTTCCAATGAAGGTCGCGGTTATGTGCTTCGCAGGATTTTACGCAGAGCATCACGCTTTGCCCGCAAGCTTGATTATCACAGACCAATCCTATGGGAATTAGTCGATACCGTTTCAGAAAACTTTGGATATATTTTCCCTGAAGTAAATGAGAAAAAAGAATTTGCTAAAAATGTTATACGAGCCGAGGAAGAAAGCTTCAATGTTACTCTAGATAGAGGCATTGAGTTATTCAATGAAGTTTATAGTAAAATAAAAAATAATCCTGATAAAATTTTTCCTGGAGAAGATGCATTCAAGCTTTATGATACCTATGGTTTCCCTGTTGATTTGACCGATGTGATGGCGCAAGAAAACGGATTCAAAGTTGATATGAATACTTTCAACTCTGATATGGAGAAGCAAAAAGACAGGGCACGTAGCGCGAGAAAAGAACATCTGCATATTGTAGAAGAAGGATTGACAATTGATACTGATGTTGTATACGACCCGTATGACGTTGATGAAAATGGAATTAAAACAACTCTGCTTGTTTTAAAAAATGATAAAAATAAAATTGGAGTGCTTAACGAAAATCCATTCTTTGCTGAATCAGGCGGACAGTTAAGCGATACAGGTGAGCTAATAATTTCGGACGGCTCTAAAATAAGAGTAATAGATTCTAAGAAATATTTTATTATTCTTGAAGATGTAAATGATTTGTTAATTGATAAAGAGCTTCAGGTAATTGCAAAAATTGATTATAATAGAAGAGAAGCCATTGAACGCAACCACTCGGCAACTCACTTAATGCACGAAGCATTAAAAAGAACTTTGGGTGATACAGTGAAGCAAATGGGTTCGCTTGTAAGTGATGAGTATCTACGATTCGATTTTCCTCATTTTCAGAAAGTTGAACCTTCTCAGATAAAAGATATTGAGGATATTGTTAACGGTAAGGTAAATGAAAAGATTGCTGTTAATACATTGATTGATATTCCTATTGAAGAAGCTAATAAATTGCCAAATGTAAAAAAACTCTTCGGTGAAAAATACGGTGACTTAGTTCGCGTTGTTCAGATTGACCCGAACTTCAGTGTTGAATTCTGTGGCGGTACTCACGTAAAATCTACGAGTGAAATCGGTCTGTTCAAAATAATAAAAGAAGAGAGTATTTCCTCAGGTGTGAGAAGAATTTTTGCAAGAACGGGAGAAGGGATTATTCATTACTTAAATGAAAAGATAAGAGATATCGAAGTTATCCTTACAGATTTACCTGTAAAATATTCCGATAATTTTACAACAGCTATTTCAGATTTCAAGAGTAATATTAGAAATAATGATTTCAGGGATTCAGCACTGATGAGAAATCTTTTAAAACAGCAGGAATCTACTTTGAAAAATCTTTTAGATATCCGCGAGGAATATCTTGAAGAAAAAAAAGAACTTGATAAGCAGATGCTTAAGCAAAATCTTGAGAAAGCATATCTTATGCTTGATGGATTAATTGCTAATGCACCTGATGTGAATGGCAGTACAATTTTAGTCTCGAAAATAGATGTCCATTCAAGCGAGGAATTTAAACTGATCGGTGAAGAGCTTAGAAAAAAATTACGCAACGGTATCGGACTTCTTGCTTGCGTTCTTGAAGATAAAATAAATCTTGTATGCACAGTCAGTGATAATTTAATCAGCGATAAAAAAATCAGTGCAGGGAATATTATCCGCGATACTGCAAAGCAGCTTGGCGGTGGCGGAGGCGGAAGACCTCAGCTTGCAACTGCCGGCGGTAAAGATATTGCGAAACTTGATGAAGTTTTAAATTCTTCCACTGAAGAAATCAAAAAATTACTTTCTTAATTTTATATTTATAAAATGAAAGCTATAATTCCTGTAGCAGGTTTCGGAACTCGATTGAGACCTTTTACTCTCACTAATCCAAAAGTTCTTTTGAATGTTGCCGGAAAGCCGATGATTTACTTCATCGTTGACCAACTTATTAAAGAGAAAATTGTTGACGAAATTGTTTTTGTAACCGGCTACCTGGGAGATAAGTTTGAACATTACATAAAAAAAACTTTTGATTATAATTTTAAATTCTTAGTTCAGGATGAACCAAAAGGATTAGGACATGCAATCCATAGCGCTAAGAAAGGCTTCGTTAAAAACGAAGATGCTATAATTATTCTTGGTGATACATTATTTGATGTTGATTTAAAAAAACTGACCTCAACTGATAAATCTGTTATCGCTGTCAAAAAAGTTGACGACCCGCGAAGATTCGGAGTAGTCGAGAAAAACCAGGAAGGTCTGATAACAAGATTTATAGAGAAGCCTGCATCAAAAGAAGTCTCACCCTCTAATGAAGCTATTACAGGGATATATTATTTAAAAAATTCCGATAAGCTTTTTGAAGCTTTAGAGCATGTAATTGACAACGAAATCACTGTAAAGGGAGAATATCAGTTGACTGATGCTCTTGAGTATATGCTTTCATTTCAAAAAGAAAAAATGATAACATATAGTATTGAAGGCTGGCTTGACTGTGGAAAACCTGAGACGATGCTTGAAACAAATCAGTATCTACTCTCGAAGATGGATAAGAAGTACGAGTTTGACGGCGTTCAGATCAATTACCCTGTTTTCATAGGAGAAAATGTAAAAATTGAAAACAGTGTAATCGGACCTTATGCTACTATAAATGATAACTGTCACATAAAAGACAGCACAATAAAAGACAGTATTATAAACGCTCACACAACAATAACAAATTCTGTTTTAAACGAATCGTTAATTGGCGAGCACTGTAAAATTCACAACCAAAGTAAAAAACTTTTCCTCGGAGAGTATTCTGAGATTTAATTAATCAAAATAATTTAATTAATCAAAATAATTTAATTAATAACATTTCATATTAAATGGCAAACAATTTTAAAGAATTTTCAGACAAAGTATTTAACACTCTCTTAGAGAAAGACCCTGTACACGCTTCATCAGTAGGACTACATGAGTACGACGGGAAACTTACTACATTATCATTAGAAGAACTTGATACAAACAGGAAAGAACTCGGTGACTTATACAAAGAACTTTTAACATTTAAAAAAGAAGACTTAGAAGCTGAAGTTCAAATCGAGTTTGATTTTATAAAATGGATTCTCGAATCATCTTTCTTTGAGCATGATGAACTTCAGGGGCACAAAAAAAATCCTATATATTATGCTTATGCTCTGGGAAATATTGGGCAATACATCAGCCGTGAGTACGCGCCTTTTGAAGAGAGGCTTCGCTCTGTAATTAACCTGCTTGCCGGAGTTCCCACTGTTTATGAAAACGCTCAAAAAAATCTTACAGAAAAATGTGCTGCTCTTCATTGCAAGTATGCAAAGCTTTTCACTGAAGGTTATGTAAAATTTTTCAAAGATGACCTTCCTGCTGAACTTGCTAAAAGAGAAGTGGCTCAGGGTTTAATTGATAATTATAATACTGCTTCAAAGCCTTCAATAGAAGCTATAGAAAATTATATTAAATTCATCGATGAAAAACTTACTCCGGGCGCAGATGAAGATAGCTTCAGACTCGGCACGGAGAAATTTGAAAAAATGTTAAGCATTAAAGAACACATCGACCTTCCTATAGATAAAATAAAAAAACTTGGGGAAATGGAATTGAAAAGACTTCTTGCCGAGTACAATGATTTTATTACTGTTAAAAATCCAGGACTTGATCCATATACACTTGAAGAAGACCACCCATCTGCAGCGACACTTGTTGAAGATACAAAGAGCACATTGAACGACTTAATAGAATTTGTAAAAGAGAAAAACATCATAGAGTTTCCCGAAAACATGAATTGCATAGTTACAGCAATGCCGAAGTACATGGGGTTTGGTTTTGCAGCAATGGACACGGCTGGACCTTTTGAAAAATCCGATGAATCTTACTACTATGTAAATCTCCCTGAAAAAGATTGGGACGAAAAGAAAACAGATGAGTGGATGACTATGTTCAATTTCCCTACTCTAAAAATGATTTCTATTCACGAAGCTTTTCCAGGACACTATACACATTTTCTTTACTCAAATAAATATGCAAACCGCTTCGCAAAAATTTCGATGAGTTATACTTACGTTGAAGGCTGGGCTCACTATACAGAAGAAATGATGGCAGACGAGGGTTACGATGCTGCTGACCCGAAGATGAAGCTTGCGCAAATTATGGAAGCGCTCATTCGCTGCTGCAGATATTTAGTTGCCGTTGGACTTCATACTGAAAAAATGAAAATTGAAGATGCTGTGCAATTCTTCATGAAGAATGCATTTATGCCGGAAACAACTGCAAGACAGGAAGCTGAACGCGGCGCGTTTGATCCGGGGTACCTTAGCTATACACTCGGTAAAATTTATCTTAAAAAAGTGAAGCAGATGTTCTTTGAAAAGCACCCGGAGAAAAAGCTGAATGAATTCCATCAGAGAATTGTTTCCATGGGCTGCCCAACTTACAGAATGGCTGAGAAGCATATCCTCGCTTAATTTGTTTAAAATTTTAATTTGACCTAACGTGAGTAAAACCTTAAAGATATTTTTTATATAAAAATTCTTTGCCTTGCATTTGCATACCATTTGCAATAACTTTTAAAGTGAAAAAATTCTGTTCGATATTACTTTTGTGCGCCTACATTTTTGGAATGGCAAAGCTTGGTCTTATGTATTCTACTCATAATTTTTTCCATCACCACTCTTCCGAGCAGCATCAGGGACCTGATAAAGATTGCGACGGAACATGTACATTAATTATTGATGCAGAGAAATCAGAAAAAAGCTCCGATACTAAATCTTTTAAAATATCCATTGATAGTTTTTCATCACATGTATTAAGTTATTTTGTTTTCACTCCACAAATACCTGACGAAAATTTTTCAACACAGAATATTATAGAATCTCCACCTAGGTTTATAAAACTCGCTACTCCCCCGCCCAAGATTTAACTTTTCATATTAAAAATTTCAGATTTTACTTAGACGGATTTTTCCTCCATCTATATTTATATTAATTTTATTAATTACTATGAAAAGCATAAAAGCTCTTATCATTATATTATTTCTATTCACTTCCATAAAGAATATTTTTGCCGATGAATCGTTAAACATCAGCGGAACAGTTACGGATTACGATGACCTTCCTGTACAATTTGCAAATTTAAGTATCCATGAACTTTCCCTAAGTAATGTTTCAGATGCGAGCGGGAAGTACGAATTTAAAAATATTGCCGAAGGCAACTACTCAATTACAATTTCAAGAACAGGTTATAAAACTTTAAACACAACAATAGAAGCAAAAAATTCTTCCAATGATATTAATTTCAAACTTGAAAAAAGTTTAATTGAAACTCCCACCATAGATGTAACAAGTTCATTCACGCCCATTGATATACAGAATAGCACATTTTCTATTTCTGCAATCACAACACGTGAGCTATCAAAGCAGCGAAGCGAAATCCTTGCAACTACAATTGAAAATATTCCGGGAGTTAATAATGTTTCTACCGGAGTTTCTTTGGGGAAACCAGTAATCCGTGGGCTGACTTCTTTAGGTGTAATAATTGTTCACGATGGCGTAAAGCACGAATCCCAGCAATGGGGCGATGAGCATGCGCCGGAAGTATCATTGTATGATTTAGACAGAATAGAAATTCTTCGCGGACCTGCAAGTCTTGTTTACGGTTCTGATGCAATTGGTGGAGTTATAAATATTATTTCTAAGCCCCTGCAATACTCCACAAGTAAAAATGGAATTCTCTATGGAGGTATTGATTTAGGCGGCTACTCAGTAAACGAACAAAAAACAGGAAACTTAACACTTGGTTACGGTTTAAGTAATTGGGGTATTAAAGGTCATCTAGGTTATAGAAGTAATAATGATACAAAAACTCCTGATGGCATATACATCGCTAACACTATAGACTCGAATATAAAAGACAAAATACAAGGGGGTAAACTTGCCAACAGCGGAGCAAAGGAAATTGAGGGAGGGGTTACTTTTGGAATGACCGGGAACTACGGACATATTGACGCAGGTTTTGAGTTATTCAATCGTGATATTCAAATGCATGACATAGATCCGACTGCGACTGCAAATCAGCGAATAAGAACAAAACAATTTGAACTAACCGGGCAATTTAATTTGAGCAAAAACTTAAAGCTTGAACCAATTTTTTCTTATCAGATGCAATCAAGAAAAGAATTCCGAACAACTGAAGATAAGGAGTTAAATATTGCAAGCTTAAATCTTGATTTAAAAAATTTTCAAGGTGATTTGAGATTGCAGCATGTACTAACAAAAGATATTTCTGGTACGATAGGGACATCCATTACTTCAATCGTAAACGGAACATTAGGTATAGAGAAATTAATTCCGAATTATAATTCTTCCGGCTTCGGAATTTATATGTCGGAGCAGATGCAAAAAAAATATTTCACTCTTTCATTGGGCGGAAGATTTGATTCTAAAAAATTAAATATTGAAAATACTGTGTTTAAATCTGACTCAACCGGAAATCCAGTAAAATTTCTTACGCCAAAAAGTTTAACGTTTCATGCCTTCTCTGGCTCGCTTGGAATTGTTACTCACCCAATATCCAACATTGA
>JBBRQV010000137.1:0-8614 GCA_038225955.1 Ignavibacteria bacterium
AATTTTTATGTGAGAAAAGTTACATGGTTCGATAACTTCAGCACGCACGGAACATGTTATGCATACTATAGAAAATTTGAGAATTCATCCGATGAAACTAATGGAAAACTGAAAGCTATCGATACTTCGAATAGTGATATTAAGATAATATTAAACAAAATTTTCTATCTGAATAGTGATTCAACCATAAAAAAACTTCAAACAATAAAATCGTCAAGACTTAATGAGATTCGGAACAGTTCACTAATCGGAGGTATGTATCAGGGTGTAGAAAAGTATATGGATGATCGAGACGAAAAAATACAAATATATAATAAATTTGGGGATGACAATTTTAATTCATTTATTGATAGCGCAGATATTAAAATAATGAAAATAATTAGTGAGAAAGAAAAATTTCATTCTAAAAAAAAATATAAGGATGAGAAACGATATAGGATAGACAAAATAATTTCACAGATAGACTACAAGGAAATATTACAGGTATTGAAAATTACTGATAAACTGAATTATGAAAGAAATGGATATAAGTACCGTTTTTTAGTATCTGACTTTGGGTTTCCACTAAGTGAAAAATACGAAATATATAAAAAAGATATTGATGAGTTTACAGCCAAGTATAAGGAACTTGACGAGTATAATTTATATTCGTACTATCTGGATAAAGCAGGAATTGACTATAAAAATTCTGATGGAAGTTTAGATTTTGATAAAATTTATTGGTTATTGAAATATGGGCAAGTAAGATCTTTTATGGGAGGTATTGATAATTTCAGAGAGAAATTAGTTTACTCAGTTATAAAATTATTGGAATTAAATTTCAACACAACTTTAGGTTTTCCTTTAAAACTTTGTAACTCTGGTGATACCTATGGATGTACAGCTTTAGAAAGGGCAGAAGAGTGGAGATTATTTCTTATAGAAAAAAAACTGATTTCATTTGAAGATACTGAGCCAAGATCCTTTTTTTACGAATAAGAATTGATCATGGAAAAGAACAAATCGATTTTCCTATTGATGAATTCACATTAAAGAGAGACAGATAAAAACGACGACCGGGAAAAAATTCTTTTGCTCACCACCTCCTACCCTCTCCTTAGAAAAAGGAGGGGGTATACTTTGCAAATCCTCTTAGCAATTAAAAACTTTAGGTTCTAAAAAATTGATTTTTTGCGAATTCAATAATTCGCTCAAGCCCCCTCCTTCCCCTAAGGAGGGGGAAGGGGGTGGTTGTTTTAGCAATGACTAACATTGTGGTTGTTGGTGAATAACACCAACAACGGCGAATCTTGTAACCAAAAGCCCCCTCCTCTTTTCGAGGAGGGGGAAGGGGGTGGTTACCTCTTAAACTTCCTTCGTACACCAATTACAAATAAGATATCGCATTAAAAACCACTCATAACTTCATCATATGTAACATCGCTTATAGATTTTGGAATAATAGTCACATTTGCTTTATAATTTCTAATGATATTATCGATACTTCCCTTGGAAGTAAGTGTGGATGGATTAGGGTCAATGATTACTATTTTGTTATTCTTTAAATCAGAATAAAACCAGTTCAAAATTGTAATATTTATACCTCTATCCGCAAATCCATATCCTGAAACAATCAAATTATTATTATTCCGAAGAGAATTATAAAATTTATTATATAAATCTATATAGTAAAATCTTCCGGAATATTCCAACATTTTACTGTTCGTTCCTATTAAAAAATTCTTTTCATCTTGTACCTCAATGTAATCAAAACTATAGTCGTTTGAATAACATAAACAATCAGAATTATTAAATCTATTTCTCCCCCTAACCCAATTTATAGACCCATGCAATTTAACTAACTTAATTCCCAAATAATCTTTATATAATTCTTTAGGGCAAAATATTTTACTTTTTATAGTATCATCATAAAAAAAACCGTTAAAAAAATTTATTCTTCTGTGAGTAAAATATTCTTCAAGTACTAAATCGTTATTCAAAGTAAAAATTTCGTAACTCTCATTAATCCTATAATACTCTGAAAAAAAATTTAGGTACGATAAATCCTTAAAAGGGACATTGAATTCACTATTTAGAATTAAATAAAAATATCTAACAGTTAATTTAATTAAACTGCTTAATTGAGATAATCCGCTAATTCCCTGATCGTTATCAGTATTAAATTCTATATCTGTTTTAAAATATTTTTTTTGTTTTATTTGTTCATAAATTGAATACAGGAATGGATGTTCAAAATTATATTCTAAATCTTCCTTCATAAAGGAAATCATATTAAATATTTCTTCGTAATTACAAAAATTAGAAAACGATTCGGTAGCTAATCTTCCCCTATCTTTATGCTCTAAAATAATATCGCGAAGATAATTTAAGAATTTGAAAATTTGAGATTTCTTTAATTTTTCATCAGTTGGTTGATAGTAAGTTAACTCAATCAATATTTTTTTCTCTAAATTAGAGACATCCAATATTTTATTAGTTAGAACATCTACTCCAGGCATACCTGCAGTTAATGAAATTCCTGAACCTACTAAAATTATTGGACACATATTTTTACCCTTAATTAATTGAAAGAATTATTCCTCATCCTCTCTCAATTTCTCAAGCACGGATAAGTCTTCAAGTGTTGTTACGTCTCCCGTTACGCTTCCGCCGGCGGCGAGCTCTCGTAATAATCTTCTCATTATTTTTCCGCTGCGGGTTTTTGGGAGGGCATCGGTGAAGCGTATTTCATCGGGACGGGCAAGCGCGCCGATTTCCTTTGCTACCCATGCTTTTAATTCTGCTTTCAATTCATCGCTTGGTGTATGGCTGCTTTCAAGTGTAACAAATGCAAATACAGAGCTGCCCTTCATTTCATCGGGCTTGCCGACTACCGCTGCCTCGGCAACTTTTACGTGAGCAACTAATGCGGACTCAATTTCAGCAGTGCCAAGTCTGTGACCGCTGACGTTAAGCACATCATCAACTCTGCCCATCACCCAGAAGTATCCGTTCTTATCGCGGCGTGCGCCATCGCCTGTGAAATACATTCCTTTAAACTCACTCCAATATTGTTTTTGATAACGCTCATCATCTTTATAAATTGTGCGGAGCATCGATGGCCACGGCTTGCGGATAACAAGCAGTCCGCCCTGATTAGCGCCGACCTCTTTGCCGTCTTTATCAAGCACGGCGATGTCAATTCCGAAGAACGGCAATGTTCCGCTGCCGGGCGTTGTAGGCGTTGCGCCGGGAATTGGCGAGACCATAATGGCTCCCGTTTCCGTCTGCCACCACGTATCAACTATCGGGCATCTTTCCTTGCCGATAACTTTGTTGTACCACATCCACGCCTCGGGATTTATCGGCTCGCCGACTGTTCCAAGTAAGCGGAGTGAATCCAACTTATATTTATCAACCCAGTGAGTTCCCCATTTTATAAATGCGCGGATAGCCGTTGGGGCAGTATAAAAAATTGTTACTTTGTATTTATCGATGAGCTTCCAGAATCTATCGGGCTCGGGGAAGTTCGGAGCGCCTTCATAGGTAAGAACTGTTGCTCCGTTCATCAGAGGACCGTAAACAACGTAGCTATGCCCGGTAACCCAGCCGATATCAGCAGTGCACCAGAAGATGTCGTCGTCTTTTAAATCGAAAACATATTTTGATGTGAGATAAGTCTGCACTGCGTAGCCGCCCGTTGTGTGAAGAATTCCCTTCGGCTTGCCCGTTGTGCCGCTGGTGTATAATATATAGAGCGGATGCTCGGAGTCAAGTTTTTCCGCGGGGCAATCTTCGTGGGAATTATCCATTTCAGTATGATACCATTTATCAAGCAAGTCATTCCATTGTATTTCGTTCGCTGTTCTTTTTACAACGATGACATTTTTTATTGTAGGGCATTGAGGCATAGCGGCATCAACATTTTTTTTGAGTTCGACTAATTGTCCTCTTCTATTGGAGCCATCGGCAGTGATGACCATGCACGCTTCGGCATCGTTGATTCTATCGATGAGCGCGTGCGTAGCAAATCCACCAAAGATAACTGAGTGCACTGCGCCTATTCGCGCGCAAGCAAGCATTGCGATTACTGCTTCGGGAATCATGGGGAGATAGATTACAACTCTATCGCCTTTTTTTACTTTATTATATTTTAAAACGTTTGCGAATTTTTTTACTTCGGTTAGTAATTGTCCGTAAGTATATGTCTGTGTATCGCCGGGCTCGCCTTCGAAAAACATTGCAACTTTATTTTTTCTTCCGTTCTCAACGTGTCTATCAAGGCAGTTATATGAGAGATTTAATTTTCCGCCGGTGAACCACTCGGCGTGCGGAGCTTTCCACTTCAAAACCTTTTTCCATTTTTTAAACCAGTGCAGCTCTTCGGCAGCCTTGTCCCAGAATTTTTCGGGGTTCTTTATTGACTGCTTATACATTTTTTCATATTGCTCGAATGATTTTATGTGCGCTTGTTCAGAGAAACTTTTCTTAGGTTTGAACATTCTTTTCTCAGTGGATAAAGACGTGATGTTTTGTTCTTGTGAGCTCATAATTTTTTATTTATGTATAAATAAATTGTTCGGAATTTTTCTTTATCTCGGAAATTACGAATTTCAGCGGTTAAATAAAATTTAATTTGGTGAATGAGAAGTTTTTAAAATATTCATTGAATGAGTAAAGCATATACTATATATTTTACTAACAATTGTAAAAAATATATGGATAAATTAGAGGAAAAAATAAAAAAATTACCATCTTATATGAGAAATGACGTGGAGGAATATGTGGATAAATTATTGACGAGGGGAAATAAATCTGCTTATAAATTCAAATTTGATTGGGAGGGCGGATTATCTTCATTATCAAAAAAATTCACTTCTGTTGAATTGCAGCACAAATCTCAAGAGTATCGTTAATGTATTTACTCGATACGAACATATTTCTTGAGATATTATTATCTCAGGATAAAAAAGATGTTTGCAAAAAATTTTTAAACGATAATATTGAAAACATTTTTATAACGGATTTTTCTCTTCACTCAATTGGAGTCATTACATCACGGAACAATCTTGTAAAAATTTTTGAAGCATTTCTAAATGATATTCTTCCTAAAGTTCAAATTTTATCTCTTTCTCAAAACTCATACATAAAACTTCCAATTATAATTAGCTCTCATAATTTAGATTTTGACGATTCTTATCAATTCCTTTGTGCGCAAGAAAATAACTTAAAAATTGTAACAATGGATAAGGATTTTGAAAAAGTAAAAAATCTTCAGGAAGTAATCTTTATATAATAGTACTTTTTAATAGTAATAAAAAAACCCGATGATTTTGCAACCATCGGGCTTTAATTTTATATACGAACAACCAACAACCAACAACTGCCAACGAACAACTAGCAACTATTTTATCAGCATCATACGTTTTGTTTCAACGAAATCTAACGATTCAATTCTATAGAAGTAAATTCCGCTGGCTAAAGCGCTTGCGTTGAAATCAACTGCATAAACGCCGGCAGGTTTTACTTCACTTACTAATTCCGTAACTAGTTTACCTATTACATCATAAACCTTTAATGTTACAAAACCTTGCTTTGGCAATGAGAAGTTTATTTTTGTTGTAGGGTTGAACGGATTCGGATAGTTCTGGGACATTTCATATTTCTCAGGGAGAAGCGATATAGGATTACCACTTGTTCCGGTTAGTGTTCCTGAAGTAATATCATCAATGAATAAATTATTTCCGTATGCTGATTTAGCAGTGAATCTTACTTTATTGGTTCCAACCGGCAAGGAAATTATTTTTGTTGCCCATTGTCCGGCTATAGGAGTGAATATCCCTGAGCCTTGATTTACCGTTGACATTATAGGTGAACTATTGTATCCCGATGTCAACGTTGTCGATTGATACATTCTTAAAACGCTGGACCATGTAGTTCCTGCATCTGTTGAGCTTTCAATTATACATGAATCAATCGCTGTTGCAGAGTAATACGCAGCGGCATAATTGAATCTAAGATAATTATTTGACACTGTTAGCGGCGGGAACTGATTTGAGATTAATGCCTGAGGTCCCGTTGTAGCCTGAGCATTGTAGAAATTATATTTTGCCGAGCCTGTTCCTGAACCGTAACCTCCTTGTGTTTCCCTTGTCCAGTACTGTGTACCTGTTCCTGTAAGTGTCCAGAATGCAGGAGGCATTGCGACATCTGAGAAGTTCTGGAATAAAGGAAGCAGACTTGCTCTTCTGAATGTAATCTGTCTGTCAGTTGTTGAGTTTACAGAGTCAGATGAAGAATAAGCTCTTACTCTCCAGGTTGCAAGAATGGAATCTCCTGCTGCAACACCTAAAGTAGCAAGCAATGAGTCAGTCTGTGAAATTCTTAATGATAAAGTTGTATCGTAGCCGCCGTTATCGGAGGCAAATCTAACTGTTGCAGGGTCAGTGTATGAAGCCCCTTGTTTGAAAAGCACATTATATAATCCGCCGCCGCTGCCTGATTTTCTCCAGTTAAATGTTATAGGAGAAGGGTCTAGCGGATTTGTTGTCACAGAGTATCCTGAAGCAGGTGCATTCAATGCAAATGGTGAGATTGTAATTGATTGTCTTCTGAAAGTAATTGCGCGCGGACCGTTTGTTGATTTTAAAGAATCAGCTCCGGGTGAACCCGGATTTTTATACGCCCATATATCCCACTGACCTGCTAATGAATCCGTTGCAGTGCCGTTATTTGTAAATCCTGCATTGGAAAGCATTATATCTAATGCGCCAAGTGTAGTATTAATGCTGTTTGTACCTGAAGCTATTGCAACTCTTCTTGGCGTTGCAACGCTTCCGAAGAAAAATTTATAGTTAGCGCTTGATGTTGCTGTATCCCATGTAACAGTTACAGGTGTTGTAGAGCCGGGAATTGTAACAATTCTTGTTCCTGCTGCAGGTGTTTGTAGATTGAATGCGCTTAACGGATTTGCAAAAGGATCATAACCATCAAGCACTGTTACACCGGTATTTGCAGAGTCTAACCAGTCTTTTAATCTTGTAGCAGGTGTTGTACCTAAATCCCATGACATAGAAAACTTACCATAGAAATCCCAAAGCTGGGCTGCTCCGCAGGCAGATGGTCCGCCATGAAGCTGTCCTATGAATCTATGGTTCTGGTCGTACATTGGTGAACCTGATGAACCACCTTCTGTTACTGCAGTGTTGCCGTTTATCGCTGACCAGTTTACTTTCCAGTGTGAATCAGAAGGAGTTCCTGTCCATGTATCGGAAGTAAAAGGTACTAAGCTGAAAGATATTTTTTTAATATCGCCTGCAGGATGGTGAATACCTGCGCCGGATGTTGCTCCAACGTTTGCTCTGTTCCATCCTTCATAATATACATTATAAGATGTAGGTGGTTTGCTTGATAATTTTATCAATGCAAAATCAGATGATGCATTGTTTGCAAGTGTTACACCGCCTGTGATTGTAAAGTTTGTAGGGCCGTCCTGATTTGTACATCCCGGACTTTCATACTTGAACATAAAAATCCATGTTGTAGTTGAACCGGATAAACAGTGATTTGCTGTCATATAGAACGGTGTTCCATCGTTTCTTGTATTATTAATAAGTGAGCCTGAGCACCATCTTGTACCATCTGATAATAATACCATCGATACAGCGCGTGATTCTTTTTTCCATGGATCGCCAAGCGGACAGTTTGCATTAATTTCGCAAGCTCCTGATCCACCATAATCATCTCCCTGTAGGAATCTGAAAATATTTTTGTATTCATGAATAACACTCGATACATTCAATTCAGCAACTTCATTTACGTTTGCAGGCTGATTGTATTCAAGGATAATTCTATCTCCCTTTACAGGAGCTGTGGAAAATATTCTTTCAGGAATATTGTTTGTTTCGTTGAATGCGCCAAGCATCATAGTTCTATCTGCGCTATACACATAGAACGATGAACCTTTCGGCATATGAAATTTATCAAAAATAAGGTTGATACCAAAAGCGCCGGGAGCATTAATTTCTACTCTCCATACTTTGCTGCCGTCTGTGAGCTCTGTCCAGGTTCCGGCATTGGTCAATCCAATATTTACAGCATAATCATAACCGAATCTGAAAGGTATATCTTTCATCTGTGATTCGATTTTATCCTGCCTGTTCACTTCGTTTATATCGAAGCCGGGCATGATTTTTTGTTGAAAATTTCCTTCAAGATTCCTTGTAACGCTTAGTGGAATTCCGGGCGAACTTATTTGTGAGAAAGTGATTGTGGAGGACGCCATGAATACTAAAGCAAAAAGGACTGTCTTGAAATGAAAAAAGTTAGAACTTTTCATTTCGTTAGTTTTTTTTGTTTTATGAAATTCTGATTGGTGTTTAGTACGTAAATTTACGATAATTTAATTTAAAAAGGAAGATTTTTCTGTGGGACTAAGATGGTTTTTTATAGGTAATTGTGTGTGGGTTTTCTGTTGGCTTCCGCCTATGGCGGGATAAGTGCCGCAGGACTTGTGCGTTTAACATCCGCATGCCGTTGTTGGTCTCCTGACCAACAACGGTAGTTAAAATTTTTCTGACAACTAGCAACTAATAACTACTTAATCAGCACCATTTTTTTCGTTTCTGAAAAATCC
>JBBRQV010000138.1:0-8575 GCA_038225955.1 Ignavibacteria bacterium
ACAATTATCATCTCTTTCAGGTCCGGATGAAATAATAATTATTGCTTTTGATAAGGCGCAAACAAGATTATTCCTGTTCATTGCATTTCTACCCGAAAATAATTCGTTGTAAGCGTATTGAGAAATGAAAAGAGAATTTTTTTCATACTCTAGTTCTTTTAATTCTCTCTTAACATTAAACTGTTTAAAGCCAAAACTGAGAACCATTGTTGTAGTTCCCTTATTCTCCAAAGCTCCTATATGTGCGCAAGTATCAACACCCTTTGCATAACCTGAAACAATATTAAACCCATCTAAAGATAAGTTACCGGATATTTTTTTAGTCAATCTCAATTCAGCTTCATCTACACATCTGGAACCCACAACCGAAATGCTTAAAGAATTTAGCAAAGGAAAATACCCCTTACAAAATAAAATTGGAGGAGCATCTTCTTTCAATTTTTCTAATACAAGTTTCGGATATTCAGAATCATTCAAACAAATTATCTTAATGTTTTGTTCTTTTATTTTTTTAAATGAGTCGGAAATTTTATCTTCATCTATAGAATAAAGATTTTCAAAAGAAGCTCTTGAATATTTACCTTTTCCAATTTCTGGGAAAAAATTATGCAGCTTATTTAAATCAAAATTAAAAAAATCGTTAATATTATAATTTAATTTTTGAAGATTATTCAATATGTAACGAATGCTTTTAGTACCAAAATTGGAAGCATTAAATAGTTTATATAAGTCATATTCAAAAGTGCTCATCTATGTACGAGTTTTAGTTAAAGTTAACACATATACTGCTTTTGCTTTGCCTTTATTTAGCATTAAATTACAAACTGCATTCAACGTAGCCCCAGTTTTAAAAACATCATCAAATAATAAGATATTTTTATCCAAAAATTTATTTTCTTCAACATCAAACGCATCTTCCAATTGTTTTTGTCTTTCTGAAGGATCCGTTATAGATTTGATTTCAGTTGTATCTTTAACTTTTTTTAAAGAATAAAAATCAATGGGAATTTTTGAAATCTTTACTAGTTCTTTCATTATTTCCTGCACAGGTTGATATGGTCTATCTTTTTTTGAAGGAAGCATAGGAATTATAACATCAATATTTGTTTTAGATGTTGCAGCAGTAATAAATCTATCGCAAACACCAGCTAAACTAGGGGCGTATGAGATGTCATTACAATATTTAAATTGATAAACCGCCTCACCTATTGGAGGTCGTTTAGTATCCCATCCTACAATTTTCCCTTGCGAATCTTTTATTGGTATACTTGAGTCTGTGTGCAAAGCTAATGCATATCCATTTTTCCAGTTCCCTTGTAATTGAATAGACATAGAATTAATTTTATTTAAATTATAATAAACGAATTAAATATAAAATAACATCTATTTTCCCAAAACAAAAATGCCCCGCTTTCACGAGGCATCTTTTATAAAATTTGTAATTCTAAATTTTGAATTCTTAATTCTTACGCTCCTGCCATTACATCATCTACGTCAATTCCCAGCTTGGCAATTTTCTGTCTGAGGCTCACCGGATGGAAATTTATGCTTCTTGCAGTTGCGGCAACGTTGCCTTTATTGAGCTTCAAATGCTTTATTATGAACTTTATCTCAAAGTCCTTAATTAGCTTATTTTTATTCTCGTTATAGTCATTTGTAGAAAGAATTTCTTTATCCTCCATCTTACCCATAATGCTGCGAGGAAGAAGGTCAGATGTGACAATTCCTGTATCGCAAAGAATCGTAGCACGCTCGGCAACGTTCTTAAGCTCGCGGATATTTCCGGGCCACTGATAATTTATCAGCAGGGATTTTACTTCGTTCTCAATCTTTTTAACTGTCTTATCGTTATTTTTTGCAAACTCAGTTACGAACTTATTGAAGTAAAACAATATATCTTCCGTTCTGTCTTTAAGGTCTGGCAGATGAAATTCAAACACATTTAATCTATAGAATAAGTCCTCTCTGAAGCGCCCTTCCTCAATCATCTTTTTCAGATTTTGATTCGTTGCCGCCAGAATACGTACATTAGTAGAGAAAATTCTTGAATCACCCACGCGGCTGAACTGCCTTTCCTGTAATACTCT
The DNA here is from genome assembly GCA_038225955.1 of Ignavibacteria bacterium. Lineage (GTDB taxonomy): Bacteria > Bacteroidota > Ignavibacteria > Tepidaquicellales > Tepidaquicellaceae > JAFDZO01. Next base: position 2,088 of record JBBRQV010000138.1, read on the forward strand.
TAACAGCTTCACTTGAAGCATTGTATCAATCTCTCCAATTTCATCTAAAAAGATTGTACCGTTATCTGCAATCTCAAAATATCCTTTGTGGTCTTTTATGGCGCCCGTAAACGAACCCTTAACATGCCCAAACAATTCGCTCTCCAATAGCTGCTCAGGAATTGCCGCACAGTTAACAACTACAAACTGCGAATCGGCGCGGTTACTGTTTTTGTAAATATACTTTGCGAGTACTTCCTTACCCGTTCCGTTTGAACCGGTAATTAAAATCGTTGAGTCTGACTTTGCGACCTTAATCGCTTCCTTCAGAATATTTTTTATCTCGTTGCTTTCTGTTAAATATGTGAACTCAGGATTTTCAACACGCTCCAATTGCTGCTTCAGCAAAATATTCTCTTTCATCAAAGCCATACGCTCAACGCCGCGCTTTACGGAGAGCAGAAGCTCTTCCTTATCAACGGGTTTTGTGAGGTAATCAAATGCGCCAAGCTTAATGGATTCCACCGCTGCGCGAATGGAAATGAAAGCCGTGATAAGAATCACAACGGAGTCAGGAGCGAACTTAATGATTTCCTTTGTTAGCTCAATGCCGTTCATACCCGGCATATTGAAGTCCGTTAATACAATATCAAACTTAACGCGCTTAATAACATCCAGCGCAGATTCCCCATCGTTCGCAGTAGAAACTGAGTGTCCCGCTTGCTCAAGAACGCTTTTTATAATGGTAACTGAGATTATTTCATCATCAACTACAAGAATTTTTGCCATACTTTTTTTAAAATTTTTCCCTATAAATTTAGTTACCCGTTAGTAGTTGTTCGTTATCAGTTAGTCGAAAATCAATAATTTTGAGCTTCCCAATACACAATACACACTACTCAATACTACAAGCAACAGAACAAAAATAAGCATTAAAACTATGGTTCTCAATCCCATTTTCCTGTTTTGCAGAAAAAAAATAGTTTACTTACTTTCTCATTTATCCCTAAAATCATCATTAATCGCAATCAGCCGAATAAATGATAGTCGTTCTACTACAAATAAACTATAGTTTAAATAATCTATTATTTAGTGTCTGATTGATAATGGCGTAAATAAATAAAGTTGAATACTTCTTTATTTTCGAATAATAATATACCGAAGGTATAAGAATACATAAACCAAAATACCGGTTTGATGTAGTTCGAAATCAATTTGAAGTTAGATTATATTACTCGGGTAGGAACAACTGCGTTTCCACAGCTTTCGTTTGCGGCGGGTTTTATTAACGACCAAAGCAGAAAATCAAAGAGAACGTTATTCTCTTCCTCTTCGCCTTTCATTTCAATGAATGGCTTTTTATCCTTCACCTTTAGGCCGTACGAATTTATTTCTCTCTCGTTGTTATTAAGCAGCGCAAACTCTGCCAATGGATTATTTCTTATTACCATCTTTAATTTTCTTGCGCCGAAGTTTACATCATACGAGTTCTTATACCACTTCTCCTGAACAGCATTCAGCACGGGTTTTCCCTTACCGTTGTTTATTTCAAGCGCAATTTTTAATAGTCCCCTGCGCTCAAGAGTGTACTTCTCTGTTTCCGTTTCAAAAGTAGCGACTCTCACAAGCGAGCTCTCAGGAAACTTAACTTCACCGGCATCAACTCCGTTGCGCTTAAGCACATAGCTCAGCTCACCCGTTTTGTTCCAGTTCTTTGCTTCTGTGTTTCTCATTTCATTTAATTCATTTTTTATCATATACAAACAACGAAAACAGAAATGAACTATCTGCCAATAAAATGTTATCAAATTGTAAAGAAAGGTGATGTAAGAAATCAAATAATTCTCATTATAAGATAAATATCGTATATATAAAAAACCTAAATTCATTATGTGCAACTGGTTTTATATATTATAAGTTTTGGTCAGATATTCTAATAATTGTTAAAAATATTTCTTAACGAAGTATATGGTAAAAAATTTAAACAATATGTAAATTAAAATGGATTAAAATGAATACGAAATTCGAACCATACAAATGAATATTTGAAAATTTTAAAAGCGTCTAATAATTTTCTTGAAAGTAGAACAAAACATATTACGTTTAGAGTATTTACTGGATTTGTATAAAATTTCAGTTGATGAGTTCATTGCTAAAATAAGCAAAGGATTAAAAAAATCATTAACTTCATCTGAAATATTTTCAAAAGAGATAAATATTAATCTTCTTAAGCGAATTGATAAAGTATTCAATAAAGGCCTGCATTACTATTTAGATCCCAAATCACCAATAGTTTCAAAAGATGCAAGTATTTTTTTTAGAAAGACCAAGTTTGGTACTGATTTAAATTTTGGCGCTAAGAAAATTGTAAACCAGTTTGAAGAAGAGAAAATCTCACTTTCAGCAATCGCAAAACTTGCTGAAATAAAAATGGATAGAATCCTGCCTTCTTATTCAATCGAAAATGATCCCAAGCAAACAGCTAATGAATTAAGAGAATTATTATACCCAAATTTTAACTCGAAACTAAAAGAGTTTTTGAAAAATTTAATTTCAAAACTTGCAGATTATAATATTCTTGTGTTTGAATTTGTGGAAACACATAATAAAATAGAGAAAGCAAATATAGATGGTTTCTATTTAACACCCAATGTAATTGTTCTGAAAAGACAATATTTTCGTAGAGAAATTTTTACTATTGCTCATGAATTAGGACATTATTTAATAAATGAAGAAGAAGTTGAACTACTGGAAATTTCAAATCTTGCCAATAAAAATTTATCATCTGTTGAAAGATGGTGTAATGACTTTGCTTATTATTTTCTTGCAGGCTCATTTGACACGGATATTGAAGCAATTGAAAGAGCAGACAATAGTAATGATTATCATATTGAACTAATAAAAAAGATATCAAAAGGAACACATTTGAGTCGTATTGCCTTATTCACAAGGTTGTTGTATAAAAATAAAATTACACAAGGTGGTTACAATTTTCTTAAAGCAAATTTTGAAGAAGAGTTTAGAGTCAAACAAGAAGAAGAAAAAAAACAAAGGGAACTTGGCAAAATTGAAGGTAGAAAAATTCAAGGTAGTGCCCCTAAACCTATTAACTCCCCTTTGTTGATTTCAACTATACAAACAGCTTTTGAAGATGGCCTCGTTAATGAATATGATATGTGTAGGATATTAAAAATTTCACCAGATAAACTAGATAAAGTTATATAATGAAGGTTGTCATTGATACAAATTCACTAATATCTTTGGTTCGATACTATTTAGGTTTCGATAAAAATGATGTATTGGTTAATTTTATTAAGGAAAAACTTACAAGTGGTGAAATTATTATAATTGATGAAGTATTTAAAGAATGCAAACAAGTATCAGGTGGTATTGTTTTACATAATCTTAAATTTTTAGATGATAAGGAATTTTTAAAATCTGCACAATTACCATACAAAACGGATAAGTTAATTGCTCCTTCTCCAGAAAAATTTTTACGACAAGTAGAGAGCAATTTCGTTAATACTGTTGTAAAGAATAGTAAGAATATTACGGATGTGGAATTTGAAAGAATGAAAGAAGAGTTTCTTGAAAGTGCAGACATGAAACAAATTATTCTATGTCTAACTTTAATAAAAGGTGGAGAAGATGCCTTTTTGATAACTGAGGAAACTGAAGGAAGTAACGACAACAAACTATTTAAGAAAATTCCTGCTATTTGTAAAATATTGAATATTAATACACTTAAGTTGCCTGAACTTTTAGAAAAATATGAAGGTATTAATATTGTCTTCCAATAAAAAAACTATTTTAAATATATCATTTCGTCCTCTCTAAAACAAAAAAGCCATTGCCTTAATTAAAAGACAATGGCTTTGAAAAATATTATTTGATAACCTTTATTTCTTAATAATCGCGTTGATTATATTTGGCAAGCTGGTCTGCGGTTAATATATTTTTTATCTCAGAATTAAATTCATCGTCAAGTTTTATTCTTTCGTTGTAATATTCTGTTTTATCTCCTTCAGGTCTTACAAGTGCTTTCTGCTTTTTTGTTGAACTTACTATAAGGTTATAAACAGATTTTTTTTGTTTTTTAGTCAGATCTAAATTCGTCTGCATTTTTGCAGTACGCCACTTTGCGCCTTTTTCAATACTTTTTTTTGTTTCAGGCTTATTAAATTTTGTAAATTGTTTCTCTGTAAAAATTGTTTTTACTCCATTGTAAAAATCCTGATGTATTGCATCTTTTCCCGCTTCCATATCTAAGCGTGATTTTCCTGATTTGTATAAAGTATTTTCTTTTTGCATAGTGCTTACGAATAAATCATAAAGTGATTTATTCTGCTCATCAGATAGCTTAAACTGTTTTGTCATTGATTCGGCGCGGTCAGTAGCTTTACCTACAATTTTATCATCGCCATCCTGTGAAAATGCTTTCAGAGAAACTAACATCATTAATAGAACTACAACTGAAAATAATTTAATTGTTTTCATTTCTTTTTTTTATTTAAGGATATTTTTTAAAATTTTATTTATGAATTTATTTCTTTTAACTGTAAATTGAAATTTATTAATTAACGAATTGCTTCCCGCCCTTTCTTCTCCGGTTTTAGCGGGAGATGGGACTTCGTTTCACACAGAATTATTCATCGTTTCCCGCCTGTGGCTGGACTGTGCTTTCGCACAGAATTGTTAATTGTTAATAGTTAATTGAATTAAGGCCAGCACTCTGTGCGATTATTATACTTTATCTCTGAGAATAACGCCCCTGTCCTATTCTGATCGCACATTCCGGCATAACGGATATCTACATCACTAAAAATTGCATTCGTTAAATTTGCTTTATAAAAATCAACTCCCTGACAATCGCAATCTCTGAATTCTGCGCCAATAAATTGATAACCACTATAATTAATATTTCTAAAACTTGTATTTTTTAAATAGCAATTCGTAAATTTTGTGCCGATAAATTTAAGATCCCTATTATTCATCTCAGAGATATCTGAGCTATCAAAAGTTGCATGGGAAAAATCTACATCATAAAAATTAGATTTAGATAAATCTGTATGGTTAAAAGTTGCATTGGAAAAATCTACTGTTGTTGAATAATTAGGGTAAAATTTCACATGATTTAAAGTTGCATGGGAAAAATTTATGAAAGCTATATTGGATAGGGAAAAATCTGAATAAGAAATATCTACATAAGCCAGATTATAACCTTGCAAATTTATCCCCATAAAATCACATTTGATACATTTTCTTGTTTTCATTAATGTGTTAAAGTCCGCCTGATCAAATCCGCCCTGCGAACCTACTCCGCCGCCTGAAGCAATTGCTTCTAAATCCGGTTGAATGAATACTGCCTGCCTTCCCAATGTATCCGAGCCGTAGTTTACCCGTGACGTTAGATACAATTTATAATTCCCCGCAGGAATTGTAACCCGCACTGAATCATCAGGATTGTTCAATTGATAAATTACCTCACCTGATTCGCTCACAAGTCTTGCTTTGAAATGAACTTCTTCGCCAAGTCTAATTCTATGTATTGCAGTTTCAGAATATGTGTAAGGAATCACATCTTCTCCGATTGGACCCGTATCATTTCCTACGTTTCCCACAGGTGAATTGAGATCCTCGAGATCAACAACTAACACTGCTCCCGGAAATGCTTTTAAGCCGGCGTTTAAATTAAACTCCCCCTCTGAGCGCGCCTGATGTTTATTCGCAGGTATCGTTCCACCGGTACTTGTAACCGAATCACTGCATCCGGAAAAATAAAATCCGGCGGTAATTAAAAATACAAACTGCGCTGTTATAGAGATTAATTTACTTTTTTTCATCCGGGGATTTTTTATTTTTCCTAATAAGGGAAGCATTTTGTATTACTATATTTTAGACTTCCCTCCCAGGCGAGGCTGAAACTGGAGCCGCAAAAATCCGTATTGTATAATCGTGCTCTCTTAAATTTTGATTTAAAACTGCAATTTCTTAATACTGAATTTTTGAAATTTATATCGCTTCCCTGGCAATTATTAAAACTTGTGTATGAGAAATTTGATCCGGTAGCATCCATTTCCGATAATTGTGTATTTTTCAAAAAATTACTTTCCGAAATATCGCAATTATTCAGTACACATTTATTCAAATTGCAGTCTTCTGTTGTAACAATTTCCATTTTAATTTTTATCCCTCCGGCGCCTTCCATGTTTGCATCAATGAAATTTGAAAAGTACAAAAAAGTTGAGTCTAGATGGGTATCAATCATAATTGCATGCTCGAATACGCACCAGGATATGTTGGCTCCGATTATCCACGCACCTGAAAGGTCTGAGTGATTAAAAGTTGATGCGAATACCTTAATCCCCCTTAAATTCTTGCCCTTCAAATTTAAGTAATCCAGATAGCAGCCGGTACAACGGCCTGTACGTAATAATGTATTAAGGTCATCCGGACCATAATTTACTCCGCCGCTGCCGCCATAGGGAGTTTTTGAATTCGGCTGGATG
>JBBRQV010000139.1:0-8442 GCA_038225955.1 Ignavibacteria bacterium
ATTGGTAAGGTTACAATTGAAGTACCTTCGATTAGTCTTGTTGTATTACTTCCACTAGGTCTTATTTGAATCCTGTATCCCGGGGTAAACTGGCTTAAAGCTACTGACCCTGTTTCAACTAAATTAGATAAGACTGATACATAAATATTACCCGTAACTAAACCCGAATTAACAGCATTAAAAAATCCTGATGCTCCGGTAAGATTTGGATAAGTTCCGCTTGTTCCTACAGTAATTATACCGGATAATGATGATGCTGCCAAATATGTTGAAGGCGTAGTAGGTGGAGTTGAAACTGCCGGTGGATTTATAGAAAATCCTGCCGCGCCTGCCGAAGGAAAACAACTTGTATTCGGTATTGCGGCAAGGTCTTGCGCAACAATGTAGTACGAGACTACATCTCCAACTGTTGTAGTACCTGAACCAAATGTAAAAGTATATTGATTGGAGCCTATTGATGTACCTGTAACTGCAGAGTATGCGCCTGCATTAATTTTGAAATACAATGTTGGTCTTCCTACACCTGCAATCGGGACACCTGAAGCATCTGTGATAGTTGCAGTCAATGTTTGGTTTTGACCTACTGCAGCATTACCTAAAGCAGTATAATTTATTGATGGTCCGGTTACATCTAGCAGAATACCACCGAACTCATTTGCGCCGATATCCGGAGCACTAGCAGGTGAGCTAAGATTATTTGGATAACCCGAATTTGGGTATCTTGAAATTCCAAAGTGATCATCTGTGATTGCAGGTGAACTGATTGTCTGTCCCCCACTCTCTAACTGCGTTGCAACTGTGCTATCAATTTTTAAGAAATTTGCATTTGAACTTACAACACTTCTGAATGTTGTATTCTCAGAAACTGCACCTGCATCTCTTGGTGTTACTCTTGATTTGTAAGCTGCTAAAGTCTGGTCAGAGTTTGTTCCATCATAAAAAAGCACATTTGTTGCGCTTGGTGTTCCTGCATAAAATTCATTATTGTTAGAAGTATTTGCATACGTAGTTAACGTTGTAGATGACCTTCTATAAGCAACCGTAAAAGCTGCGCCGTTTACTGTAGAAGTATTAAAGAAAATATTATTTCTCATATCTACTGTCGTAGCAGTAGATACGGAAACAGCACTCGAACCAAATAATGCTCCTAAGCTCGTACCGTTAAGCCAAACTGTATTATTATATAGGTTTTGATTTGTACCTCCAGTAATACTAATGCCTATTAAAGCGTTAGCGGCATTAGCAGTAGTTGCCCTTAAATCCCCGATAATATTATTATAAGCTGTAGTAGTAACACCTGACGTTACTAATATTCCCGTTATAGATGTACTTGCATTATTTCCTGAAAGGTCATAAATTTTATTTTTATATAACACAGAAGCTGCCGAAGTTCCTGTCGCAGCAGAAGTGATACCATTAACTACGAAGGCGCCTGTCGAAGCAAAACCATTTAGTGTATTAGAATAAATATTCTGGGCAGTTGTTGAACCATTACCTGCCAATATACCTGTAATTGCTCCTCCGCCTGTAAATGTGCTTATTGTATTACTAAAAATATTTGCTGTTCCATAGGTAATATTTAATCCGGTGAATCCGCCTGTTCCACCTGATACATTTGAAATTGTATTACCTGAAACTGTTTTAGTTGGTGCTCCGCCATCTGTATTCTGTATGCCGCCAAAAGTAGTAGCGCCTGTAAGAGTGATATTAGAGAAATTATTATTATTAATATTTTCTACAGCACCTGCCGGTGTAGAAGCATTATTATAATATAGATATAATGTAGCTCCAGGACCCTTCGTAAATCCTGTTACGAACGAATTACTATTAGCATTAACTACTGATGTTGAAATAAATGTTGCATTATTATAAATAATATAAGATGTACCGGTTGTATTTAAATTAAGGTTTACAAATTGATTGGAGTTTATGCTTTGCGTTAAACAAGAATTTGATTGATAAATACAATCACTTTCACCGGTTCCGGCTGCTCCATAGGTAATTGCCTGTATAGTATTACTATTAATACTTATAGCAGTAGTAGAAGTACCGCTACCATTATAAATAGCTCTGAAAATACTTGCACCCGGCGTTGACATTGTTATACCGTTAATTGTATTACTATTGATATTTATTGTTGAAGTTGCAGCACCTGTATTGTAAATACCATAATATGCGCCGCCATTCGATGCCGTAGCATTGCTAAGCAAAGAGTTTGAACTAATATTTAAGTTAGCGGGGCTAGCGCCATTATTATATATTAAATAAGTAAATCCCGTTGTTGCAGTCGTATATGTGCAATTCTGAATTATGTTGTTTGTAATTGTAATCGTATTACTTGCAGCAGTTGCCCCTGCAACATTTTCAATTGCTGAAAGCTGCTGAGTTGTGCCTCCGCCATTAATTGTTATTGTATTGAAGGTAATCGTTTCACTCGCACTTGTAGCCGTATTAGTATAAATACCTCTAATAAGATTCGGATGATTCACACCGCCACCGTTATTATTATTAATTGTATTGTAAGATATATTTAATCCGTACTGTGCTAAAGTTCTTACACCTGCAGCAGGGTTAACTGCAGCTGCTGCGCCTCCAAAATTAAGAATGGAGTTTGCTGTAGCAAATAAAGAACCTCCGATATCGTTTCCGTTATCTGCAGCTGTGAATGGAGTTGTTGCTGCGTATCCAATTAAAGCGATACCAATATTTCCGCCGTTAATTGTATTTGTATAAAATTTATTACTATTGTTTGCGCCAGCCGCAGTTGTAGGAACTAATGCAGTTGTTGCAGCTGTTGGTGTTGAATTAATTACTAAAATGCCTACTGAACCATCAACCATGGGGGCCGTTCCTGTTGCATTATTAATGCTCTGCATATTAAATATACAATTCTTAATTGTATTATTCTGAGCACCATCTGATAAACTAGCCTTAAAAAGACCTACACCGAACTCCATTGAGGCAGGATTTGAAGCGTTGCCGTCTGTGAAAGTTAATCCGTTTATGGTAATATAATCTGCGCCAACAATTTTCAAAATCCCGTCAGGAACTGCGCTGCCCGGAGTAGCAGTTCCTACTCCTGCGTTAAGCGTAACTGTTCCACTAGCTTTTACAATTGTTACAGTATTAGTTGCGCTAAGTACAGGGTTTAATGTTGCGCTTCCTATCGTTAAACCTGTAGGAGGGGCAGTTTCTGAACCACCCGCTGTTAGTGTTAAAGTTACAGGACCAGTCATTGCCGTAACATTATTTAAATCCGTTAACGCGAGAGCTAACGAAGGGTATGATGCCGATAAATTTGGAGTCGTATTGGCAGGATTGGTTACTGTTACAGCAATCTGTGCAAAAGCATTGCTCGTAAAGAAAACCAACGTAACCAAAAATAAAAGAATAGAGAAAGTTTTTTTCATAAAGGTTTTATTAAAAAGTTCGGAGAAAAATAAATTAGAGTTAAGTAAAATGAAAACTTTAAAACCCGTCAGGAATTCCCGGAAAGAGGAGAGGAATGAATATTTTAAAGTTTTATAATTGAAAAAATTTGTACAATTTTTTAATTAACACAAAAGATTAATTTTGATAAAAACGAAAGGTTTGTATTTTTTAGAAAATATTTCATTAAAAAAAACAATTACTAAAAATTGAGAATTAAATAGAATGTAATAATTAATAAATCTAAAAAAAAGATTAGAACTAGTAGCAAAAAAATATGGTAGTGCCCTAATTTTCAACCACCTCCAATGCCCAAATCCTTATTATGTTAATGATATTTATTTTTAGTAGTTTTGTATGTTTACCAATGACAGAAAATTCCTTGCAAACATTTAAGTTTACAAGGCTTTATATACGAGAATCCAACGGGATTCGAGCCCGTGTTTCAAAGAGTTTGGATACAATCCAAAACTATGGAAATAATATGGTTTTTACACTCTAAATCTCCTTAATTCACAATTCGACACAATTTTCATATTCATTAACGGATTGCAAACACTATAATATTGTAATTCTCATTAATGAAAGAATTTTTAATGAAAATCTCTATTAGAAATTATGTAAATCTTTTCCGTTAAAGTATAACAGAAAATTGAATGAAAGTAATTAATTTTGTAATATAAGAAACACAGTATTTGACAATTGACGACGAATTATTTAATTTTATAATAACTAAAATTCTCTTTGAATCGTTTTAACACAAAATATATTGGTTCCTTTTTAATATTACTCGTCTTTGCAGCAAACGTAAACTATGCTTACTCGCAGATGAATTGTAGTATGAATATGAAAAAGGGATGTGTATGCGAAGAAGCAGCTTCAAAAGAACAGCAGCCTGTATTTACTAAAATTGATTGCTGCAAACAGATTACTAAAGAAATTAATAATAGTTCTAATTTTCAAAACCTTACAACTGAAGTCAAAATTGATTTCATAGTAGCATTATTACTTCCGGTTTATTTTAATTCAACCTCAACAATCTCTTACAATATTCCTTTTCAAAATATTAACTTTAGTCCTCCCCGGGACATTCCTGTTTTAAATTCCACATTCCGTATTTAAAGAATAGTAACTTTTCCTTTTAAAATTAAAGTTAACGGCTTTGCTGTTTTCTTTTTCTATAATTTTATTCTATACAAATGAAAAAGTTATTAATCATTTATTTATTTCTTCTAAATTTTGCATTCGCTCAGGATAATTTAGTTTCATCGAATCCAAACCTGAATGAATTAGTCAGGCTGGCTATTTCTCAAAATTCTAAATTAAAGCCTTTAGAATACGAGAAGCTTATTCAATTAACCAAAGTAATGCAGAGCAATAAGCAGCCCGCGCCTTCTATAGAATTTATGGAGGACTTTATTCCTTTTGATTTTAAAAATGCCGGTGAGCTATCGTTGTCTTACTCTCAGCCATTAAGATTGTTCGGGAAGAATGCAGCAAATGAAGAATACAAATATCACGTAGCAATGATTCCGGGCATTCAGAAAGAGGAACTTCAGAAAGATTTAACAAAGGAAATAAAGCAAAACTATTTCATGCTCTATCAGAATGAAAGAAAGGTGAATATAAATAATCTTGAACAAGAAATTATAAAAAGCATCACAAAGTCCATTGAGATAAATTATTCAGTTGGAAAAGGAAATCAAACAGACATTCTTAAAAGTAACTCCGAACTACAAAAATTGATTTATGAAGAAATTGATTTAAAATCTGAGAGAAGAATTGTAATTAATAATCTAAATACTTTAACAGGTATTACTCTTTCAAATGATTTTAAAACAGTAAATGTAGATTCATATTTAATTTCTGAACATGTTTATAAAGATACTGTTCGTCTGGCTAAACTGTTACTGCTCAACAATCCCGAATTCAAAATGCTTGAACATGATAAGTTGCTTAACAGTCTTGAGAAAAATTTAGCAGAGCTTGAAAGAAAGCCTGATATAACACTAAAGACAGGATATAAATATATGTCCGACATTCAGGAGCATTTTTTCTTGATATCCGCCATGGTAGATTTACCCTTCATGCCTTGGAACAGTAAAAGAATTGATGCAATGGTTCAGGAAAAAGATTTAACAGATAAGCAGATAGACTCTAAATATAATTCTTTGTTGAACTATTTAAAATCAGGCATAAGGAATCAAGTTTCGATGCTTGACGGACAAAATGAAAAGATTAAGTTTATAAGAGAGGTAACGATTCCGCAGCTTGAGCAAACTTTAAAATCAGGTTTAATAGCTTATCAAACAGGAACATTTGATTATATGAGTGTGATAGATTCGTATAGAATGTTAAGAGAAAATGATTTCAAATTAATAGAGGAAGAAACAAAATATCTTTTGTACATGAACGAACTTGAAAGAATTGTTTCTCACGAATTGATAAAAATAAATTAAAGATTAATTAAGGATTATAGAAATGAAAAATCTAAAAATAATTATAATAACTACAATAGTAGTTTTAGCAGCAGTGTTTGGAGTGTATAAGTTATTCCTTGAGCATAATCTTAAAACAATGGACACTGCTAAGAATGTTGTTTATACCTGCCCGATGCATCCCCAAGTAATCAGCGATCATCCAGGAACTTGCCCAATTTGCGGAATGGATTTAATATTGAAAAATGTATCACATGACGATGATAATAAAATTAGCGGAAAGGTAAATGAAGTTGTTCTATCCCCTTCGCAGCAAGTGCTTGCAAATCTTCAAACGCAAATGGTTGAAGAAAAAAACTTCTCTTCTGATTTAGAGTTTAATGGCTACATAAAGTACAATGAATCAGCGATGAGGCATATTTCAACTCCTGTTTCAGGAAACATATTAAAGCAATACATCACTTTTGAAGGGCAATACGTACGGGCAGGTGAAAAAGCATTTGATATATATTCCCCGGAAATGCTTGCTACTCAAAAGGAATATCTTCTTGCTCTGGATAATTATCAAAAAAGTGTTTCCAGCAACAATCAAATTATTGTTGAGCAGGCGCAGAATTTATTAAACTCAACTATTACCAGATTAAATCTTTTACAGTTAAGTCCAAATCAAATTAAAGAGCTTGAGCAAACTAAGAAAGTAAAAAATTACATTACAGTTTACACTAAATACTCAGGCATTATCACAAAGAAGTATGCTCATGAAGGGCATTGGGCGCAGGCGGGAGAAGATATATACGATGTAAATGACGTTTCAAATCTCTGGGCAATTGCGAATGTAAATGAAGCGGATATCAGTTTCATAAAAAAAGGGCAGACTGTAACTATTAAATCAATTGCATATCCCGATGAAGATTTTAAAGGAAGAGTAGATTTTTTAAACCCTTCTTTGAAAATGGAAAGCCGCACACTCGAAGTAAGAATTGATGTTCCGAACCGCGGGAATAAATTATTGCCGGATATGTATGTGAAAGTTGTTATACAAACAGGCGAGCGGGCAAATCAAATTGCAGTTCCTGTTTCCGCGTTGGTAAGAACAGGAAAAATGGATATGGTCTATATAAAAACTTCCGAGAATACTTTTGCTCCAAAGACTGTAACAATTTCAGGTGAAAGACAGGGGTATTATTTAATCAGCACAGGACTTTCTGTTGGAGAAGAAATCGTTTCAAGCGCTGGATTTTTACTCGATAGCGAAAGCCAGATTCGCATGGGAGGAACATCAAGCCACGACCATTCTGATAAATCTGACAAGAAAAATGATTTGAAGATAAATGAAAATCAGGATGCAATGAAAGACATGAAGAAATAAAACTGAAATTTTCTAAACTCTAAAATAAAACCTAAAATATAAATAAAATGAAAAACATTAAATCAGTTGTAATTACATTATTGGTAATAGTCTCAATTTCTTTCTTCCTTTCGGGCTGTTCAAAAAATGATTCTAAGAATCAAACTATGGAAATGAATAAGAGCAATGAAATGAAAGATTCAAAAGATATGAATAGCAATATGAATACAACAAAGGATATGAATAACACTAATATGAAAATGGAAGGTAAAGAGCATGTAATGATAAATGTTTCATCAATGCAATGCGGTACTTGCAAAAAGAATATAGAAACTGCTGTAGGAAAAGTTGACGGAGTTATAAATGTAAATGTAGATAAAGAGAAAAAAGTTGCTCACGTAAATTTTGATAAAAGTAAAACAAGTATTTCAAAAATTGAGAGTGCAATCACTGCCGCAGGATATGATGCTAATGACAAAAAGAAAGATATGAAAGCATACGAAAATCTTGATGACTGCTGTAAATTACCTGACGAGCAGAAAGAAAAGAAATAATTAATTCGGCTATTTGTAAAATTTTCATTGAAAGACCAATATTATGATTGAGAAAATAATTGACTTCTCTGTAAATAATCGATTTGTAATACTTCTTCTTTATATAGGAATCGCTGCATACGGAATCTATTCTGTGTACACTACTCCTGTAGATGCAATTCCTGATTTATCTGAAAATCAGGTAATCGTATGGACTGAATGGATGGGAAGAAGTCCGCAAATTATTGAAGACCAAATTACGTATCCGCTTACTACTAACTTGCAGGGAATGCCAAAGGTGAAAGCTGTTAGAAGCCAGTCAATGTTTGGAATGAGTTTTATTTATGTAATCTTTGAAGATAACACTGATATTTACTGGGCACGAAGCAGAGTACTTGAAAAACTTTCTCAGGTATCCGGCACATTACCCGAAGGTGTACGTCCTGTGATTGGACCTGACGGAACTGGTGTGGGTCATATTTTCTGGTATCATCTTACAAGCACTAAATATGATTTAGGAGAATTGCGAGCTATTCAGGATTATTACATGAAGCTCGGCTTGCAATCAGTTGAAGGCGTTGCAGAGGTTGCATCCATAGGAGGATTTATTAAACAATATCAAATTGATATAGATCCGAATAAAATTGTTTCGTACGGGCTTAACATCAATGATGTTGTAATGGCTGTTCAAAAA
>JBBRQV010000140.1:0-8432 GCA_038225955.1 Ignavibacteria bacterium
AAATATCCCGAATAGATTTTAAAGAGTAACGCATATTCTTAACATCGGTGTATGGTCCGAAATATCTTGCACCGTCTGAACGCTTTTTTCTCGTTGGGAAAACTCTTGGATAGGGTTCGTTTGTGATTACAATGTAAGGATAAGATTTATCATCCTTAAAGTTTACATTATACTTTGGCTTAAGTTCATTGATTAAGTTCAGTTCAAGTATCAACGCTTCAACTTCATTATCTGTTGTAATAATTTCCACATCACGGATTTTTGAAATCATTGTATAAAGACGACCTGTCTGCGGGCGTGATTGGAAATACTGGCGGACACGGTTTCTTAAAACCTTTGCTTTGCCTACATAAAGCAGCTTCCCTTTATCATCTTTAAATTGATATACTCCCGGAGTGGTTGGAAGATTTTCCAGTTTAGTGGAGAGCTCGGTATTTAATTTAATTTCTTCTTTTGATTCTTCCATTGTATTCTAAACATATATAATCACTTCTTGTGCTGGGAAAGTTCCATCAGCACACCTGCGGTAGATTTTGGGTGAAGAAAAGCTATTAGCATATCATCGGCTCCTGTCTTAGGAGTCTTATCAATTAAATTAATTCCAGCATTATCCAAATGAAACAATTTATTAATTATATCCGCGACTTCAAATGAGCAGTGATGAATTCCTTCGCCTCTTTTTTCTATAAACTTTGATATAGGAGATTCGGGTGAAGTGCCTTCAAGCAGTTCTATATCGCAGTTTGTTAAATGAAGTTTCCTTACATTTACTTTTTGCTCTTCAACGTATTCAGCGGGAGAAGCAGTAACTCCGAATATTTTTTCAAAAACAGGAACAGATTGCTCCAGCGATTTAACGGCAATTCCCAAATGGTCAAGTTTCATAAATAAATATAGATAGAATAAATAATTATTTTATGGGTAAACTAACAGGAAAGAAGAATATAAAAAATGAAATAAGGAAGGAACTCCCTCTTATTTAACAGAGGGAGAATAAAATTATTTTGTAAGAACCATTCTTTTTGTATCGCTGAACTCACCCGCAGTAAGTTTGCAATAATAAACTCCGGAAGGGAATGCTGAGGCGTTCCATTTAAAATCATAATTTCCGATGAATAATTCTTTGCTTACTAAAGTTTCAACTTCTTTGCCGAGTATATTATAAATTTTTAAACTCGTAAAAGAGTTTGTGGAAATTGAAAAAGAAATTATTGTTTCAGGATTAAAAGGATTTGGATAATTCTGAGCCAAATAAAATTTATCAGGAACACTGGTGTTTGTTTGCTGCACTCCAGTTAAAAGAGTATCGCCGTAAACGACTCCATTTAAAACGCAGCCAATCAAAGTGGTAAATCCTTCACAAGGAGGCGGCTCGCCAGAACAATAACCTGCAATACCTATTCCTTCGACATAAGTTACGTTAGAATATATAATTCCGTCATGCAAAAAGGATTTTGAATTTCTCGTTTGACCGAAAAGAACCTGACTTCCTGTGCCAGTACATCTCCGTAAATTTATTGAACCATAAGTACAATTAATAGAATTATTAACGGACATTGCCAGGCTATCCATTATTACTTCACCGGAATAATTTGAACAACTTGCCCCGCCGGTATATATTAAAAGATTTGAACGCGAAGAATCATATCTAACCCAAACAGATCCGTAGCTCAAGCCCGGAAAACCTTTACAGTAAAAATATTTTTTATTATTTATGACTGTATCTTTTGTAATAGAACTTCTTGAACGCGTCTCTGGCCCAAACATTTGTGTATTCCGGTATGTATATGAATTGCCAACAACTAAAGGGAAAAATTTTGCCGAGACTGTATCAGCTGCCCTGCAGCAATTATTTGAACATAAAAAAAGAAACCAAACAACACACGAAAATGCTATTTGGTTAATGTTTTTAATTTTCATTTTACCCTCTTGGTTTTCTTAAACTAATATAAATCAATGGGTAAAATCAAGCAATAAATTTAGTAATTTTCATAGAAACTGGTCTAAATTTTTTCTTCTGAGATACTCAACAACTTCTTTTACTGATTGCGACTCTCCGCGCTTGCAGATAAGAAGCCCGTTATCGGTATCAATTACCAATAAATCTTCAACACCAATTAGCGCTGCAATTTTTTGGTCGTTAATGATAAGATTATTTTTAGAATTGATCGTTACTGTTCTGCCCTTCTTCACATTGCCTTCCGAATCTTTATCGGAGATATTGTATATCTCATCCCATGAACCTACATCGTTCCATCCAAAATCACTTTTGATTGTATAGACACTGGAAGATTTTTCCATAACGGCATAATCTATTGAAATGCTTTTCATCTGTGCGTAAACAGTCTCAAGAGTTTTATCAAAATCATTTGAGCGCAGAACAGGTACAAGTTTCTGGAGCTGCTCATAAATATCGATAGATGATTTTTTCAGTTCATCCATCATTGTATCTGCGCGGAAAATAAACATGCCGCTATTCCATAGGAAGTCTCCACTCGCAAGAAAAGATTTTGCAACTTCAAGATTCGGTTTCTCTGCAAAAGTTTTTACTTTGTAAATTTTTTCAGGACCGTCCGGTTCATCAATTGACTCATCAGGGTTAAACTGAATATAACCATAACCTGTTTCAGGATGCGAAGGTGTAATTCCCAGTGTAATAATACCGCCATGCTCGTGCACAAATTTCATCCCGGCAGTCATTATTCTTTTAAACTCACCTGTATTTTTTATTAAGTGGTCAGAGGGAACAACTAAAACATTTGCCTTAGGGTCAAACTGCTGTATGAATAAACTTGCAAGCCCTATACATGGCGCAGTATTTCTTCCGATTGGTTCTGCAATAATATTGTGCTCGGGTAAATGCGGCAACTGCTTCTTTACTTCATTTCTGTGGTTGGCATTCGTAACTATAAAAATATTTTGCGGTGGTATGAAATCAGTGAGACGTTTATAAGTTTGTTGAATCATTGTATCAACTTCGTGAGAGACGTTGAGGAATTGCTTTGGCAGCTTGCTCGTTCCTTTAGGCCAGAATCTTGTTCCGGCTCCTCCTGCCATAATAACAGCGTAATTGTTCATTAGGGAGTATTAAAATTAAAAAATTATTTGTCTTCTTATTTATTTTCTTTCGAGAGATAAATTTTTATTGGTTCGTTCAGATAAGAAATAAACAGGTCAAGATCTTCTACCGGTTTATTTATTATCAAAAGCCTCATTACATAGGTAATGTATTTGAATGTTTCTTTCCAGATTTCTTCCGTGGGGTCTTTGCGGTAGTTCTGTAAATATTTTATTAGTATATATCCGCCCTCTGAAACTTTTGCAAGCGAGACAAGCTGAATTGTATTCGCATAGCCAACAAGCTCCTTAAAATTACTGAGATTGGAGTTTAAAATATTCAATGCTTCTATCTGAACGTAATTGCTTTCTATATCGTTCAGTGAATTAAAGATTTTTTCTATATCTGAAATTTTTCTTCTGATGTTATTCGCAATAAACAGTTTGTGTTCATCGGGATAGAGATTTGTCATCGTATTATCCGCTGACTTCTCTTCGCTTTGTTTTTGCTCTGCCTGAACCTTTTGCTTTCTTTCTTTCAGTAAACTCTTTCTGAGTTTATCCAGAGATTTTATCAGGGAATCATAGGCAAGATAGTCATCACCTTTCAATAAACTTTCAATCAGCGATAGACTCTCTATAAATATAGTAAGGGTTTCCTCTGATAAATCATATTTGCCATCTGCAATCTTCTCAAATGAAAGTTTGAACGTCTCGTAAATATTTGTGATTACCTCCAAAGATAGCTCGCGTGAGCAGTTCTCAAGGAATGCCGTTTTATCTATTACATCTTTTATGATAAGATTTCTTTCGTCGTAGTTTTTATTCAGACGCTTGGCAAACTCCATCATGCGCTCAAAATCAAACTTCAACTCGTCATTGGTTCTTAGCACATAATTTTCATATTGTATAAACTCTTCGTTGGCTTCCTCTATTTTTTCTTCTTTCTGCTCGTTTATTTTTTTCTCAGATGTTTTTTCTTTGGATACTTTTTCTTCCGTTGTTTCAAAATAATCTCCAATATCTTTTTTCTCCTCAATTTTCTCTTCAATCGGAACTTCCGAACTTAGTGACGCCGCGATTTGCTCGTTATCACGCGCTAAACTTTCTTCTTCAAGTTTTTCTTCAATCTGTTTTTCATCAAGGCTTTGCTTAAAATCCGTTTCGTTTAGTTCGGGCGCATCAAACTGCATTTCAGATTGAATGGTACCTGGTTCTTCGAGAATTACCTCGTCTGTTATAACTATACCTTTTTCTGTTTCCTTTACGGTTATAATTTCGGTTGCGATTATTTCTTCGGCTAATACATCTTCGCCTTCAATTTTATTGGAAACCTCTGTTGTATCTTTTGCATCAGTTGTTTCTGCTGTTGCGATAGTTAACCCCGTCTCTTCTGTAACAACGGGCTTACTCTCAACTATATCTTCGGTTTCTTCTTCGTAAATCTCTTCGGCATTCTCTTCGGTTAACTCTTGTTGTAATTCTTCGTCCGGCACATCCCAATACGAACTGTCGGAAGTGTTTATCTTTTCTTTTTCTTCAATAATGCCGGCATCATACTCCGGTGTAACTGTCTCTTCGGTAAATTTCTCTGCCTCAGATTTAAACTCGGCTTCGTTAATAACGCTATCATCATATTCGCTGAAATCGTTTTCAGTGGAGAAACTTTCCGTAACTAACTCTTTCGTTTCGTTTTCTATTAAAGAATTTTCTAATGATTCATCAATTGATTTTGTTTCGGGCAGATTGTACACTGCGTTTATATCATCATCCTGTCTGTCTACTTCTATTAATTCAAGGTTGCCTCTCTTTGAAGCAAAATTTTCATCGGTAATTATATTATCGGTATCGTCATCGGAGCTATTATAAAAATCCGCTATAGTTTCATCAATGTATTCATCTTTTTCCTCGATTAAACTTTTCATCGGAGGTTTTACTGTTTCTACTTTTTTAGTTTCTTTCTCTGGGATTTTCTTAGGCTCAACTGAAAAATAATTTATTATTTCCTTCTCAAGAAATTTTGAATCGGTATCAATATTATAAGAAAGATTATTATAATTTATTTTTTCCTCATCTACTTTTTTAAGGATGAATAGAACGTAATTCACGAATGAATCCAGCTTGTTCACCGATGAGAGAACAAACAAGTCCCTTAAAATATTATCTGAATTTAAAATGAATTTGAATGTGCTGTTAACGAGATGTAAATCTTTTACTGCGAGGTCGTACGACTTCAGTAGCAGGTAGAGTTTATTAAAAACAATATTTAAGTATTCTTTATTCTTCATGTGCAAAGAACCAACCGTAAAATAGTAAAATTATCTGCTTTTATTAATATAAATTCTTGGGATTCTTGGTGTAATGTTGCTCGTGATTTCGTAAGGTATTGTATTCGCCAGTTTAGCGGTTTCGTACACGGGATAATTTTTTCCAAATAAAACAACTTCATCATTAATTTTTACTTCTGGCTTTGCGCCAAGGTCAATCATAAACCAATCCATGCATACAGTCCCAACAATATTGTAGAGTTTTTTCCTAATGAGAACTTTTCCTTTATTAGTTAGAGAGCGGGGATAGCCGTCTCCATAGCCAACGGGTATAGAGCCAATATAGGTATCTTTATCTGTAAAAAATCTTCTGCCATAAGAAATGCTTCTGCCTTTTGGTACTTTTTTAATAAAACGAACTTTGGATTTGAATGTCATCACGGGTTTTAATCCTGTCTTTACATCGTAATATTCATCATCGGGATAATAGCCGTACAAAGAAATACCCGGTCTTATTAAGTTAAAGGTGTCATCGTTATAATTAAATGCTCCGCCGGTATTTGAAATATGTTTGTATTTGAACTTATGAAGATTTTTCTCTACGTCGCTTATAAATTTTTTAAAAGCGCTTACCTGTCTTACTGCAAATTTGTGGTGCGGAATCTCGCTCGTAGCAAAATGCGAGTAAATTCCGCCTACGTTTAGATTTTTCAGTTTTAAAATTTCTTCAATAGCTTCGTAAGCGTTATCAATTGGGAATCCCACTCTGTTCATGCCTGAGTCGACCTGAATCTGAACATTAAGCTTTTTATTTAAAGCTGCTGCCACCGAATTAAGCTTTTTAGCATCCTCAACATCAACAATTGTATATTGAAAATTTTCTTTTGCTATAGTTTGTAAATGAGGTTTGGTAGTTGGGAGGGTTCCCATGCAAATAATGGGAGTGGTTATCTTTTTCGATTTTAAATAAGAGGCAAGGCGAAGAGATTCTGAGTAATCGGCTGTACCGAGAAAATCGGTTCCGGCAAGTGCGAGTTCGTGAGCGCATTCAAGCATTCCATGTCCGTAAGCATCAGCTTTTACCACAGAGCAGATAAATTTATTGTTAGAAAATCTTTTTAAAGAGCCTTTTGAAAATAGCTTTTTAACAATAAAGAAGTTATTTTTGAGAGCTTTTAAATCAATTTCCACATAAGAATCATTGATTAAAAGAGGCGGGCTTTTCTTATCCATACGTTAGCAAACTTACTTAAAGTAAATATTAAAAAGAATTGATTAATTTTTATATATTGCTGACTGTAAGAGAAAGCAATAAAAAAAATTAATTTTCAAAAAAAATATTTCGAAAATATTTTGCAGAAATTTCATAGGAGAAAAAATTTATTTTGCAAGTTGATTAATTTTTTCTTGACAGTATAAAACAGTTTTGGTAATATTAGTATGAAAAATTTAGAGACTCTCTTCTGTTAGAACTTTGTTAATAACTTTTTCATCACACCCATAATTTCTTAAATTCAGTATTGCGAATATATAATTATTAACAATTAGTGTTAATAACTTTTTATTCAAAAAATTAACTAAGGTAAATCATGTGTTTACGTGATTAACTGGCTGTTAGAAGTTTTTATTTAGTAGGGGAGTAACCGGGTAATTCCGATACCTGGACTTAAAGTAATTTTTGAACCATTTTTTAATTGTTAATAATTTTTTAAAACAGATTTAAATGCACACTTCCTCTACCCCAGTCTTAGTATCTGAAAAACAAGATGATTTAGGGATAAAAAAAGAGTTTACCGCTGAGCACGACTTAATCTGGAACAACTTTTTAGACTTACTAAAGCACAGTATACCAGAAAACGAAATCAAAACATGGTTCTCGATTATCAAACCTAAAAGTTTTGAAAACAGCGTCCTGACCATCACAGTCCCAAGCGAAGATTATTACGGAATCATTGAAAAAAGATACAACAAGTATATTTCTAATATTATTTCCAGCGGACTTCTCGGAGAGAATGGCAAACTTCAATACGAAATAAAAGATGCAATAAAGGAAGCTCCTAAAACTGAGCCTAAGCGGGAAAACAATGTTTATAATATCCGTCAGAATATTTACAGAGATATTGTTCAGCCGGTACAAACCCAAACCGAAGAGTATGTAAGTAATCTGAACTATAAATACACATTCGAGCATCTTGTAAAAGGGGAAAGCAATGAGCTTGCAGTTGAAATTGCCTACGCAATTACAAATAATCCCGGCAAAGCATATAATCCTTTCTTCGTCTACGGCGGAGTAGGACTTGGTAAAACGCACCTTATCCACGCAATAGGAAACGAAATAATAAGAAAAGATCCGAGCAAGAAAATATTCTATACAACTACACCTGACTTTACAAATCGTTTTATCGATAGTATTAGTAAGAACCGCGCAGGAACTTCTTCTAACTCAGGAAGTGCATCGCAGCTTGATTCGTTTTATAAATCGTTAGATGTTTTGATAATTGATGATATCCAAAATCTCGGCGGAAAAGATAAAACGCAGGATTTTATGTATCAGATATTTAATACTCTTTTTTCTGAAGGTAAGCATATTATTTTTTCAAGCGATAAGTCTATAAATCAGATTCAGGGAATTGAAGAAAGATTGATATCAAGATTTCAGTGGGGACTTACAATCGATATTCAGCCTCCAAGCTGGGAAATGAGAGTTGCCATCATTAAAAAGAAGCTTAATGAATACCAGATGCACGCGCCGGAAGATGTTATCCATTACATTGCTACAAATGTAAAAGACAGCATAAGAACGATAGAAGGATGTATAGTAGGTATCACAAGCGAAAGTGTATTCAGTAAGAAAGGTGAAATTACATTAGATATTGCCGAAAAAGTAATTGGCAGGGTAATAGGACACACTAAGAGAGTAAAAAACATTACGATTGAATCTATCATATCAACTGCGGCAGCATATTTTAATATTTCTGAAAATCAGATTTTATCCAAGAAGAGAACTAAGGAAGTAGCTTATGCGAGGCAGACAGCTATGTTCCTCGCAAAAGAATTAACTACATATACTCTTCAGTCAATCGGCTTGAACTTTGGCGGTAAGGACCA
>JBBRQV010000141.1:0-8426 GCA_038225955.1 Ignavibacteria bacterium
ATTCGTATGAAGAATCATGGATTTGAAAACCCAGTTTATCATTAAGTGTATTGATTGCAGTGTTCTCGGAATTCATACGGGTTTGTATATACGTAAATTCGTGATTTGTTTTCAGCAAGTCTAAAATTGAATAAATCTTAAGATATTCTGCAAAATTTTTCCCTCGGAGTTTTTTTACCACTCCTGTAAGAGATGTATAAATAATATTTAAACGGGTTTCAAAATTTGTAGCAGCTACTATTTCTCCCTTATCAAACATAACATAGGAGATTCTTTCCCTGTTTTCTTTTATCAACTGTTTTTTATGATTTTTAAGATCTTCTAAAGTAACCCCCACAACTCCTCCTTCAGAAATTGATTCAAAGTCCGGCCTCAAGCTATCGAGAAAAATTTTATAAGTGTTCAAATTGCAATCACCGTAGTTCACAAATTTTCTTACCTGAAAATCACAAAAATCCGTTTTCAATTTTTCATACGAATCGGCAAGATTTTTTTCATCTATATCCTTACGATACAGGCGGGAAACAATGTACTCCTTGTTTTCAAATGTATTAAGGCGCTCAGCTACTGCTAAAATATTTTTTTGAACCGATGATATAATTAAAGCGTAACTGTGTTTTTCTTTGAGAAGCCGGTTCAGGAATTTTATTATTGATGTAGTCAGGTTGTCATCGGTGTTTTCTTCAAGAAAATTAATTTTAACATCCAGTGTTTTACCCTTCTCATCTTTACCGAATAAAAACAGATTAGCTTTGCATGAGTCAGCATCAAAAAAAATAAAGTTATCGGAACCCAATTTAGCTGATTGTTTTAACTTACCTTCTTTGAAGTCTTCAATAGCTTTATACTCAAGCTCTTCAGCAAAAGAGTTTTGATTTTTATAAAAATCAAAATATTTTTCCCATTGACTATCATTTGCGCTGAGTATATTTATATATTCCATTCTTATTTTATAAAATTTTTAAAATTGTTCTCTCCGCACCCTGAAAAAATCGTAAGCTCGTCAATTCTATCTTTAAATATTTTTTTGAAATTTTTATCGGGCTTTGCTTTATCTTCCCAATATAAATTAAGAATATTAAAAGAACCGGTTGCTCTATCTGCTTTTGCATCTAATCTTCCCATAAACTTATCACCGTATAGAATAGGAAGAACATAATATCCGAATTTCCTTTTTGGTGCGGGAACGTAGCACTCTATTATGTAATCAAAATTAAAAAGTGTTTTCAATCTCTTTCTTTGAATCACAAGATTATCAAAGGGAGATAAAATGTGAACATCTTTCCCGTACGCCTTATTTTCTAAAATTTTTAATGAATTCTTAGTCGTGTAGTATTTTTCTTCCACTCCTCCTATAGTTATAGGAATAATTTTCTTCTCTTCGACTAAGCGATTCAAAACGCTTAACGGAATTTTAGAATCTCCTCTTCTCAAATAAAATATTTCTTTCTGTGATGCAAAGCCGTTAGCATTAATTGAGTTCATAATTAAATGTTCGCAATGCTCTTCGTAAGTTGGAATTGTTGTCTCAACTTTACTAGATAAAACTCTTTCAGTTAAATCGTAAACTTTCTGAAAACTTTTGCGCTCGGAAACCATCAGTTCGCCTTTATGGAATAAATATTCAAGCGCTTCTTTGGCGGGCTTCCAGTCCCACCACCCTTCTCTTTTGTTTGACTGATGCTCAAAGTCGCGGGATTGCAATGCGCCTTCGTTTGTAATTCTATCCCGTACCATCCCCAGAATTTTTTTATTTTTTTTCTCCCAATCTTTATTTCTCAGCGCATAATTTTGTTTTCTTAATAAAGAAAATCTGTAATCTTTCATAGGAAGAAATGCAGCAGCGTGGCTCCAGTACTCAAAAATTTTCTTCTCCTTCATTAAATCATCCAGCATCGATTTTTTATATGAAGGAAAACGTGACCACAGAACATGATGATGAGCGCGCTCTACGATTGAAATTGTATCAATCTGTACGTAGCCAATCTTCTCAATTATTTTATGCAGATCTTTTTTTGTTGTGTGAGTTTCTCTATCGAGGAGCTTTTGATTTTTGAGTGCTAAGAATCGCGCATCTTCAGGTGAAATTTCCAAAGGAGTTTTAATAATTTTGTTATGTCAGTTAATTTTTTTGCCACATATCATAGAGGTCCCAAATCCATTTTGGTTCATCGGGGTCGGGCTTTGGTTTTATACCTTTTGCAATCACCCAGCGATGAAGCCACGAGCGTCCCCATTTCATTTGTCCGTCAGGCATTGAGTAAGCAGCGTCAGTAAGCGCTTCGTCGAGTGAAACAAATTCATAGCCGCGGGCTTTGAACATATCAATTACTTTATCGAAGTGGTCGGCGTTCAGCATATTTGCGTGAACAAGAAGCACCTGCGATATTTGCCTTCCAAGATACTCTTGCGATGTATTTTCAAAAAAATCCGTTATCATATTCATGTACTCTATATAGGATGTAACGATTGAATCAGCCAACTGCTTATTATCGTGCTTCACTGCATAGTAGTAGTCAAATGCAAAAAGCCAGTCGCTGTTATCGAGCGTAACGGGGGCAACGGTATAGCCATACTCTTTTAAAAATTTATCAAGGGAATCTTTTTGCTCGACAGTTTTCCCTGTATATAAAAACGGATGGCGGTAATATTTCATTCTCTTTCCGGCATCGTTCATTAGCTTCTGTACAAGGGGCTCGCCTTTTAAAATATCTTCTTCATAAGTCTTCAGGCCAACTTTCCCAATATCGAAATGAGAATAGGAATGATTTCCTAAATCGTGTCCGTCTGTAATCCATTTTTGTAATTGAGCAATTCTTTGCTCGCGTTCGCCTTCGACTTCAGTCTTGCCGGCGTTTACAAATGCCGTAAGCTTAATATTATTGTCTCTCAGAATTTTTAAAAGGTGGTCAGTGATGTAAATATTATCTTCAAGAGATTTTGATTGAGAAGGAAGGTCATCGAAAGTAATTGCAATTTTCTTTTGAGAGAAAGAAATATTACATACAAAAATTAAAAGCAGGAATAGAATTTTTTTCATGTTATAACTTATAATTTTTAAGAAGAACATTACAGTAAAAAATATTTATATGTATTTATTCATTAAATATCATTCAAAGAATAGATACAGAAATCAATCATTTAAATGCTCGTTAAGTAAAATTCCTGCCGATTTTAAGTCTATCAAATCCCGAATAATCTTCAATTATTAAGTAAAAACAAAAGAATTAGTAAAATCATCTTCACTATTTTGACTGATTTTAGTCTGATTACATTAGGAATTTTTCTTTTGAAAAATTAAAATCCGCCTGTACTTTTGTAACAGATTTAATTTACGATTGAAAAAAATCTTAAACCAAACCTAAGATGAAAATAGCAGCCATAGTTTTTTTAATAGTAATGCCCATGCAGCTGCTTTACTCCCAAAGCTCAACACCATTACTAAATCTTAACGGAAGCGTTAACCTTTCAACATCGTATTACTCTGCATCAGGGATTGATAAGAGATACCCTAACGGGCTCTCGACGGCAATCATCTCAACAAATCTAAGACTTGCTGATGAAATTGATGTTCCGTTCACAGCATACATTTCAACTGACCAGAGTTCTTTTCAGCAATCGATTAACCGTATAGGCGCAAATCCAAGAATTGGCGATTGGCTTACTTTGCATGGTGGATATTATAATGCAAAGTTATCTGATTTAACTTTTGGTGAAACAGGTGTAATGGGCGGAGGATTTGATGTACGTTATAAATTATTGAGAGCTTCATTTTTCTATGGTAACGTTCGTGATGGAATTCAGCCGGATTCTATAAATAATATTTTAGGCGGATTCAGAAGAGAAGGATTTGGATTTAAGCTTGGCGTAGGAACGGAAAACGCCCACGTAGATTTTAATCTTTACAAAGCAAAAGATATTACGACTTCAATCAGCGATTATAAATATCCGCTTGCTCCCACTGAAAATATGGTGATGAGCTATGATTTTGCGTTTCCAATCTTAGGGGATAAATTAAAAATTAATGGTGAGCTTGGCGGCTCGGCTTATACAAGTGATACAAGATATGAAGACAATAAAGTAAATGGATTCCCTGAGTGGCTTTACAATATTAAGTATAGCACGAGATTTGATTTCGGAACATTTCTAAATCTAAGCTACACACCTCAACCTGAATATAATTTTCAGTTAAAGGGAAGATGGTACGGACCGGGATTTGTAACTACAGGGATGACATCTATTCAGGGTGATGCGCTTGAGTTTGAATTTGCTCCAAATGTAAGACTAATGAATAACAAACTTTTTTTAAGAAGTTCTTTCGGAGTGAGATATAATAATGTAAGAGATACAAGACTTGCAACAACAAGTAGATTCATCGGCTCGATGAGCGGAACATATCAGTATAATCAAAACGCAGGCATAGATGTTTCATTTATGAATTACTCAATAAAGTCTAATGCCATCAGTGATACTGCAAGAATAAATAACGTTTTAAATTATTTTACAGTAACTCCACGATTCAATTTTCAGGGATTAGGCGGATACAACAATTTATTTTTTACTTACTCATTCCAGAAGTTCGATGACAACAATATAATTTTTGCTTTCAATAATAAGAGCAGTGCGCATACAGCATCGGCAGTGTGGAGCGTTGCTTACATCTCTTCATTAAATTTTTCTACATCGGTTAATTACCAGAATTCGGAATTCAGCACGGGGAATTTTAAACTTACTTCTCTTGGCGCAACAACGGGTTATTCATTCTTCAATAGAAAATTAAATTCTTCCATAGGTTTAAATTATTCTTTATTCAGCTCACTTGCAGATAATAATCAAATGAATCTCAGATTAAATTTTGCATACTCAATTGAGAAATTGGGGACAGTGAGTCTGTATATTTTAAGAAATGAGTTTAATTCAGATTTAAATACAAACTACAAAGAAACACAAGCAGTACTTCAATATTACTATAACTTTTAAACTGTAAGATTATGAAACTATTTATCAAAATTATACTTGCACTTTTATTTCTTTATAAAATAACATCAGCGCAAGTAAACGTAGTTGTTAATCTCCCTGCAGTAATGCCATCAGAGTTAAATCAATGGAGAGATAATCCTTCATTGGTTACAGTGATATTCAATAACCCAGGCGCAACGATGAATAATTTGAGAGTGGGATATAAGATTAGAGATTTATCTAAAAGTGTTGACATCATTACAACAAATGATGCGCAGCTTCCGACACAGGTATTTAATACAGGGGCAAATGTATTTCCGGGGCAATCATTATTTTATTTCCCTGCAGTAAATATTAACCAGACGTTTTATAATACAGCAGCAACTACGAATAGTCTTCCCGAAGGGCAGTACGAATATTGTTTGTACGTACTTGATGCAGCAGGAACGTTGCTGACGCTTACAGGAAATCAATGCGCATATTTTCAGGTGATAATTCCGCAGGCAGTAACACTACTTCAGCCGATGAATAATATAGTTTATCCCAAGGTTCAGGGAATTGCAACGTATCCGATGTTCCTCTGGACACCCGCATACACGCAGGGGGTTCCTGTATCATATAAATTAAAAATCGTTCCTGTGTTTCAGGGGCAAACATCCTATGATGCTTTAAATACAAACATAACTTTGGTAAACAGAGATTTGCCAAATAACAATTACCAATATACACCTTCTGACCCATCATTCGATTTGTACCCAACCGCAATAAAATTTGCGTGGCAGATACGGGCTACAAACCAGTTCGGAAACCCTGTTACAGCTAATGACGGAAAAAGTGACGTCTTCTGCTTTGCTTTTAATAACATGAATCAGCCGCCGCAGAACTTGGCTGTAAGTGGTGTTGTAAGCGGATGCGAAGCAAATTCCGGCAGTATAGTTTTAACTGTAACAGGAGGAACTGCACCCTATACATATTTCTGGAAGAAAGATAATTTACCAATATCAAATACAACAGCTTCAGCATCAAATCTTGCTGATGGAAATTATTCGGTTTTAGTTACTGATGCAGCGAGCGATACAGTATCGGCAAGATTCAGAATAAGCGTTAACGCTATATCAGTGATTGCAACTACAACTTCATCTTCATGCGGTGGGAGCACGGGTTCAATAAATGCTTATGTAAGCAGTGGAGTACCGACAAATAATTCAGGCACAAGAACATATACATACGAACTGAAAAGATTAACACCTGATACTGCATCATGGAGAGGTACAGTTACACAGAGTTCAGTCGGTGCATTGAAGACAGGACTTAAAGCAGGGAACTATACTTTGAAAATTACCGATAGCAGACCTTGCTCGACAACAAAAAATGTAAACATCAGCGATGATGTAACTTTCACTGTAAGCACAAGCGCAACAAAAGTTTTCTGTCCTGCGGATAGAAGCGGAAAAATTTATTTCAGGACTTTTACACCTTCAGGAAAAGTATTAAAGTATTTGTGGAGAGGACCTTCTAATTTCTCCCGAACAGTTTCAACTTCGAGAGATTCTTTAACAGGATTAGGACCGGGCGACTATACTTACACGGCAACTGATACAGTAAGTGGCTGCCTTAAGTCCGGGACAGTAATAATTTCGTTAGAAGATTTGAGTACTATCATTGCAGAACGTACGGTAACAAATGCAACACAGGGAGAGGAAGACGGTGAATTTTATATTAAGCTTAGAAGATTAAACCCAACAAGAATTACTGTAACACATCAGGACGGTACAGTTTACTCCGCTGATGCAGGCTTTGATACTGATTCTGCTGCCGGAATATTTACATATAATTCAGTGGGTCTTAAAGGCGGAAGATATACAATGTTCCTCTACTTCGGAGCAGGAAATACCTGCGAGAAGAGAGTAGATTTTACTGTAGCCTCATGCGCAGCTAATTTCACTATCACTACAGATAGCACAGCATACTATACAGGAACACAAAGACTGACGGCTACAATTAATAATCTTCCACGAGGAGGATTTACAGTTAAAATTTTCAGAGCAAATAATACGGTTGCTTACGGTCCTATAGATTATGCGGCTACTACCACTAACCCGATTACAAAAAATTATCCTGTCAGAACACAACTAGTTGAGGGTTCTTATACACTGAAAGTATATGCTACAGGCGGATGCTTTGCAACTACACAGTTTACAGTTTACAGAAATCCGCGTTGCGTAGCGGGGAACTGGACAGCATTAAATATTGCTCCTGTTCAGCAAAGAACACAAATGTGGTGCTGGCTTACATGCGGTCAGATGGTATTTACTCATTTTGGAATTACGCCAAGAAATGGCTGGGGATTTCAGTGTGATATCATCAGTATATATTATCCGGTTTGCGCTACAAACTGTACAGCGTGCGTAGTCGGAGCAAACAGCTCTGCGACATTAAGAGATATGATAAGTAAATACTCGCAGACAAGATGGGCTAATGCGGCAAGAATAGATTGCGATTATGTTGCACGCGCATTAACCACAGCTCAGATAAGAACAGAGATTGATAATGACCGTCCGATTATAACAGGTATATGTCCATCAGGAACAACGGGCAGAACGGTTTCAGAGCACGTTGCATTGTTAATAGGTTACTCAACCGGAACGTTCACAGGAAACGGTAATGCTTGCTTCATGGTAAGAATCAATGACCCGTATCCATATCCAAGAGGACAAAATCCTTATTTGAAAGCAGAGGGAACACGCGTAGCAGGAACAACTTTACAATATGAAATAGAGTATGATGCATTCAGAACAAAATTAGTATGGGGAGAATCGTTCTCTAACTTCAGAAGAACAGCTTTAAATTAATACAAGATAAACCGATAAAATCATTCCTTGTCCACTCGGGAATGGTTTATCAGGTAAGTATAAAAAAAACAGTAAGTATTTTATAAAAAATTTAGCCGATTTCAAAAATATTTTATTCAATGAAAAACACTGATAAACTTGAAAAAGCAAATAAAACCACAAAAAATCGAAGCAGAATGGCAGTTATCGTAGCCGATTTGCTGTGTATTTATTCTTTTGATATTGAATGCAATGAAGCTACATTTGGAAAGTGTCTTAAGAGAATATCTACTATAATGTTTCAAAGATTATTTAATAAAGATTTAAATAGCCGGGGGGCATAATGAGGAATTTCAAAAAAACTTTACGGAACAAAAAATATAAAGAAATACTTAAAGGTATTATAATTCTAATTGTATTCATAATTATTTTTTATGCATTTCTGGATATAATAACGTGGTCGTAAAAAAAGAAATCTGAATCTAAAACTTGTGTGTAATAAAAGTATGAATAATTTAAAAAAACTATTCCGAAAAAATTTTTATAAAGAAATACTGAAATGAGTTTTAATATTATTAGTGATGTTAATTATTTTTTATGCAGTGCTTGATATAATATAATGGACCTGATTAGAAT
>JBBRQV010000142.1:0-8375 GCA_038225955.1 Ignavibacteria bacterium
CTTATCCGCTGCAATAAGACTTGCATCAAAAGATTGGGAAGTAGACTTGTATGAGCAGAATAATTTAATAGGCGGCAAAGCAAATATTATAGAAGAAAATGGTTTTAGATTTGATACCGGACCTTCTTTAATTACAATGCCTGAAGTAATTAGAGAGCTTTTCGAATTTGCAGGTGAAGACAGTAATGATTATCTCACTTTTTGCAAACTTGAAATTCTTTGCAGATACTTTTATAAAGATGGAACTATACTTGATGCCTATCAGGACATAAATAAATTTTCTTTAGAAATCGAAGCAAAAACTTCTGAAAAAAAAGAATCCCTCCTAAAATTTCAAAAATACTGCGCTGATATTTACCTTACTTCTGCCGATGTTTTTCTATTCAACGAAATAAATATACTTAAACTTCTTTTCAGTTTTAAAGCCCTCAAATCATTATTTAGTTTAAAAAAAATGGATGTTTTCAGAACTATGGATAAGGCAGTCCGTTCTTTTTTTAAAGATGAAAAAATAATACAATTGTTCAATAGATATGCTACCTATACTGGTTCAAGTCCTTATAAAATTCCCGCTACATTAAATCAAATATCCTATGTTGAAAACACACTCGGCGGATATTATATAGAAGGAGGAATGTATAAACTAGTTTCAGCATTGGAGAAATTGGCTGTAAAAAAAGGAGTAAATATATTGACAGATAATAAAGTTGATAAGATTTTATTTAGAAATACTAAGATAACAGGTTTGAAAGTAAATGGGGATGAACTTGATTACGAAACAATAATCTCAAACTCAGACGTAATGAATACTTGCAAAAATTTACTAAGAGATTTCTATCAAGAGAAAAAAATGAAGTATGAAAGGCTAGAGCCTTCTTCATCTGCTATAGTATTTTATTGGGGAGTTAAAATTGATTCGACTGAATTAAAAATCCACAACATACTTTTCGCTTCAGATTATAAAAAAGAGTTTGATAGTATTTTCGAGAAGAAAATTTGTTCAGATGATTTGACAATTTATATTTATATTTCATCTAAGTTATCTTCTGAAGATTCTCCACAAGGTTATGAAAACTGGTTTGTAATGGTAAACGCTCCCTACGATAACGGTCAGAATTGGGATACCGAACTTAAAGCAGTGAGAAGTAATATTATTAAAACCATTAATGAGAGGTTAAGAATTGATATTGATGATAAAATTGTATTTGAGAAATTTATAACTCCAAAAGATATTATGGAAAATACTTCAAGCAACAGAGGCAGTATTTATGGAATTTCTTCTAATAATAAAATGGCAGCATTTTTCAGACAAGAAAATAAATCTAAGGATATAGATGGTTTATACTTTTGCGGAGGAAGCGCACACCCGGGTGGTGGAATTCCTCTTGTCATTCTATCCGGTAAAAATGCCGCGGAATTAATTTTAAAAAATGAAAAACAATTTTAATTTCTTATGGGTGTTCTTATTTCTTTAACCGTTATTTTGATTTGGCTCCTGCATTTTATTTTTTGTCTAAAGTATGTTTCTGTAGATTTTTCTAGTATATTTTTTTACATGCATGTATTGTTTCAATCGTATCTTTATACAGGATTGTTTATAACTTCACATGATGCTATGCATAGCACAGTTTCTTCTAATAAAAAATTGAATCATTTCATTGGAGCTTTAAGCAGTTATCTTTTTGCCGGTCTCTCTTACAAAAAATTAAAAGAAAATCATTTCAAACATCACAAAAGTCCCTGCTCGGAGGATGACCCCGATTTTTACATTAAATCTCAAAACTTTTTTATATGGTTTTATTTTTTTATGAAGCGCTATGTAACAATCCTGCAAATAATTATTGTTGCTCTTTTATTTAATCTGCTGAAAATTTTCTACCCTGAAAAATCTATTTGGTTCTTCATGGTAGCTCCGGCATTGTTAGGGACACTTCAATTATTTTACTTTGGTACATACTTACCCCATAGAAAACCACATGTCGAAAATATGAATCCACACAATGCAAGAACTTTGAAGAAAAATCATTTTGTTGCAATGCTGTCTTGTTATTTTTTCGGATATCATTTCGAGCATCATGATGGTCCACATATTCCTTGGTGGAAGCTATATAGAACAAAAAACTAAAAAACAAAACACCGTCTCAATGAATGATAGAACTGTAGTCATACAGCCTCAACTTCTTGACCCTTTCACATGCCAATAAATTTCTACCTCTTTGAACTACCGATATACTTCTTCATATAACTTGACCAGTTTTTCAAATCACCCTAAGTCATTATCTGATTAATCTCGTTTAATTATATACGCCAAAAATGTTGAAGCAATTTAATTGCTCTCAATGCATGGTGAATTAAAATACACACATCATTCATACTATGTATAAAACTAGACTACATATTTCTTGCCAAAAATTTCCTGCTCGCTGTAAAAGTCTCCCCTGTATTCGTTTTTGAGTTTGATTCATGCAATAAAACTCTTAATTGTTTTTTACAATTCAGACCAAATATATAATCTCACCACTTTTTTAAAATACCGAATATCTTAAAAACTAATTATTCATATAAGCCTCAATGTGTTAAATAAATTTCTCTCCTCTATAAACATCGATATTCTGAACGTATGCGATTAGGCCATAATGTTCAAAATATTTTTCAGCCAGTAGCATCAGTATGTTGTCTGCAACAGTTTCGCTAACGATTGTTTCAAGTTTAATGTTTTCACCCTCAAGTTCGTATGTCCGTGAGCTGTGAGAGCCTTCTCCTTTTGCAACTTCCATAGTATATCCTTTTGCTCCAAGGCTTTTAATGTCGGCAATTAAATTTTGCGTCAATACATCATCAGATATAATTGTTACAAGTTTTAAAGTATGCAATGTCATTTCTTTTTCATTTTAAATTCCTAAAAAAAGAGTTGAGCAATAGAGTAATATAACGGCAGCCCCACTGTTACATTAAACGGAAAAGTTATAACCAAAGCTGCTGTAAGATAGTAAGTAGGATTAGCATCGGGAATAGCAATTCGTACAGCTGCCGGAGCAGCAATATAAGATGCGCTCGCTGCAAGGACTCCAAAAATCATACATCCGCCCGGAGACAGTCCTATGAACTTTCCGATAATTATTGCCAACGTAGCATGTATTAACGGCATAAGAATTCCAAATAAAATTAAAAATAATCCTACCTTGCGTAAATCTCTAATCTTTTTCCCTGTGACTAATCCAATTTCCAAAAGAAATAGGGTAAGAATACCTCTGAATAACCCGTCAAACAAAGGAGACACCTGGTCATATCCCTTTGAACCTGAGAGAAAACCAATAATAAGCCCTCCGATAAGTAAAACGGTGCCTTTATTAGTGAATAACTCATGAACAATGCTTTTGAGCGAAGTAGTATTACTTGTATATTTTTTAGCTATTAACAGTGCTGCCATTATTCCGGGAATTTCCATGATGGCAAGTAGAGCAGGCATATACGCTTCATATTTAATGTGCAATAAATCAAGGAAAGCAATTGCTTCCCCGAATGTTACCGCTGAAACAGAACCGTAATGAGCGGCAATTGCAGCTGCATTTGTGCTGTTGAATTTTCCAAACTTTTTTAACAGAAAGAATGACCAAACCGGAATAAGCAGCCCTAAAAAAAGCCCTGCAATTGCAGGAACTATAAATTCATTTAAAGGTATTAGTGATAACTTATAACCTCCTTTGAAACCGATTGCAAACAACAAATATATGGTCAGAGTAAGATATAATCCGTCGGGATACTTCAAGTCGCTTCTTATGAGTGTTGCAACAATCCCTAAAAGGAATGCAAGTACCATTGGTGAAAGCAAACTTGATGTTAAAGCAGAAAAAACATCCATGCACTTTTATTTTTATGTAATAATTACTTTATAAGGATTATAATTTTTCCTTTTCCAGTTTTATCTTATTTCGTCATTGATATCAGTTCCTTCTAATATCTTATTCTGGAATATTAATTCTTTTTCCTCAGCTTCTTTCTGAGGTCATCCCTTCTGTTAATTATTACCAGTTCCAGTTAAAGCATTAGAATTAAAAATATGCTAAAGGTAATCCAAAAAAATAATTTCTGTTGCATTTAATATGTTTTAAGAAACGACGTTACAATTTTAAATGTAAAATACATTTTCTCAATTTATTATTTGAAATTCATTATTTTTATCAGTTATAATTCCATGAACGTTAATGTTAATCTGAGATGTTTCGTCTTTGAATAAACTCCGCGATTTTAAACATTCAAGCTGCGTTAGAACATTGCTCTTTGCCAATAATTTTTTTTTCTCTTTCAAAGAGAGGTTTTCGAAATCACCTGATAATTTTTTAGATAATTCTCTGAACTGTTTTTCACAATGCAATCCGAATTCTTTGTCTCCGGCAATTGCTTCTTCTATAAAATTGCAAGAGATATTGTTGACTAAATATACGTCCGTAATTTGCTCCCTTTTTATAAACTCTCTCATACCCAAGATTTCTTGAGTGTGGACGTTTAAAACACCTCCTGGCACTGTTACGAATAATATATCTTCTCCAAATTTTGCCCGCAGGAAATACTCTATTTGACAAAACGGGCAGATTATAAAAAGAGCATTATGCGATTCTGTATCTTCTGTTTTATTCAATTTATATAGATTTGAGATTGACATTTTTTATTGGCCTTGTCCCAATGAGAATCCAGGTACTCCATCAAATGTATAAAGATTTTCAGTTTTGATTGTATCGATATTATTATCTACTGCTTTTTTCAGTAAGTCTATAATTTGTTTATTGGTAATGGAATTTTCATTCAAAGGTTTAAACCTGCACCTCCAGTGATCGGTACAAAAAGTTTCATCAAATCCGTCAGGCCAGACCTTAATCCCTCTGTTAGTTATCATAGCCAATTTCATCTCATCTGTATTTAATTGCTGAATAATAGATGCTAACTCATCTGGGGTTTTGTTAATGCGATGAACAAATATATCAACGCCTACTAATTCTTTTGTCTTCGGAGTTCTTCGTTGGTATTTTGGGAGGTCTAATGTTTGCCCCTTTGGATAACTTACTTGTTTTAATGTATGGGGATTTTTCCCCAGGTTACCTATAACTGCTAAAGCAAATTCTTTTGTCCCTACTTTTTGTGTGCTTACTCCTTCTTTGAAAATATCATAGGTATGAATGCCTTCTTCAATAGTCTTCAGCCAGGCATTTTGTACTTTTTCAGCGATGTCATTTTGTCCGATATAATTAAGCATCAAAACGGCTCCCTGAAGCAGACCTGAAGGGTTAGCCAGATTCTGACATGCTAAACGCGGGGCGGAGCCGTGAATTGCTTCAAACATTGCGCATTCCTCGCCTATGTTAGATGAGCCTGCAAGACCTACAGAGCCAGTAATCTGAGCGGCTACATCTGAGAGTATATCTCCGTATAAATTCGGCATGACTATCACATCAAATAATTCTGGAGTGTCAGCCATTTTAGCTGCGCCAATATCTACAATCCAATGCTCATTTTCTATTTCGGGATATTCTGCTGCAATTTCATTGAACACCTGATGAAATAAACCGTCAGTTTGTTTCATGATATTGTCTTTCGTGAAACAAGTTACTTTCTTACGTCCTATAACTTTAGCGTATTCAAAAGCGTAACGCACAATTTTCTCACAGCCGGGGCGGCTAATAAGCTTTAAGCACTGTACAACTTCATCAGTCTGTTGATGTTCAATTCCTGCGTACAAGTCCTCCTCGTTCTCGCGAACAATTACAATATCCATTTTCGGATGCTTTGTACTAATAAACGGATAAAGACTCATGCATGGTCTGATGTTTGCGTACAAACCTAAAGATTTTCGTGTGGTAACATTTAAGCTTTTATATCCTCCACCCTGTGGTGTTGTGATTGGCGCTTTTAAAAAAACTTTATTCCTGCGAATAATATCCCATGATTCTTTTGCAATACCGGAAGTGTTACCTGCTAAATATACTTTCTCACCCACTTCGATTTCTTCAATTTCAATTTGGGCTCCTGCTGCCATGATGATTTCAAGAACGGCATCCATAATTTCAGGACCAATTCCGTCACCTTTTGCTACTGTTATTTTCTGCATGATTATTTTAAGGTTGTTGATTTAATTTAATTCATCTGTTTTTTACTACTTGATAATACAAAAATAAGCAAGCAAATTGATATATTTTTATTTATATTTCTTATAACATACATAAACAATTTTTATGCATTATACACTTCATCAGTTACAGGTTTTCGCTAAAGTAGTCCAAACAAAGAGCATCACAAAGGCTTCCATAGAACTTTTTATGAGCCAGCCAGCTGTTTCTATCCAATTAAAAAATTTGCAGGATCAGTTTGATATCCCATTAACAGAAGTTGTCGGAAGACAGTTATATGTTACGGAATTCGGGAAAGAGATTTATGCTATGGCAGAACGGATTATTAATGAGGTCTATTCTATTAATTATAAGACAATGTCATATAAAGGCTTGTTAACAGGGCGGCTTGTTATTTCAATTGTCTCTACGGGAAAGTATGTAATGCCTTACTTCCTGACCGATTTTTTAAAAATGCATAAGGGGGTAGATTTAGTAATGGATGTTACTAATAAGTCAAAAGTAATTAACAGCCTTCAAAATAATGAAATTGATTTTGCCTTGGTTTCAATAATACCACCCGAACTGAAAGTATATAAAGAAACACTGATGGAGAATAAGCTTTTTGTTATAGGGAATAAAAGTGATGGTAAACGCAAACATATTCTCAGAAAAGAAGAATTAAAAGAAATGCCTCTTATATTCAGGGAAGAAGGTTCGGGAACACGGTACGTTATGGAGGATTTTTTTTATAAGCATAAAATTAAAGTTAGAAAGAAAATGGAATTAACTTCCAATGAAGCAATGAAGCAGGCTGTAATTGCAGGACTTGGCAATTCTGTAATGCCTCTTATAGGTTTAAGAAATGAGCTAGCCACAGGAGATTTAAAAATTATCCCAACCGTAGGATTTCCGATAAAATCAAAATGGCAATTAATATGGCTAAAAAGAAAAAAATTATCTCCTGTGGCACAAGCATATATTGATTACGTTCACAAAAATAAAGAAGCAATTTTAAAAGATAAGTTCTCATGGATTGAGAAAATTAATTTGAATATGACAGTAAAGAATTAGTCATATTTTTTTTGATTGAGAATTTGTAATTCCTAAAAGAAGTTACATCTATTAATCAGGTGATTTAATATTTGTCCTCATAAATGCTAAATACTCGCTGCTAAATAATTCGTAGTAATTATTATATCTGAATGCCCCTTCACATTCTATTTCAATCATTAAAGTTGCAAAGGTATATATGTATTTATATTGAGTAATTCATTTATCCTTATTCGGCTAACAAGCTCTATTTTTGACAATACCTTGTATTAACTGTCTTGATATTTACTATATATAAATCAAGTTGTAAATAAATAATTCCTCATTGTCATAACTGATTTGCAGTGATTATAAAAATATAAATTCCCATACAAAGTAAAATAAACCTTGTAATCTTATATGTTATAGGACTTTTATTTCCAATCAAGAAAACTCTGTTAGCAATCTTTTAGCGTTATAATGATCATCTCATTTATTATTCTTTTAATTCTTTTACTCTTGACTTAGTAAATATTCAGACATTGTTTATCAAATAAATTTATTTAAACCTCCTCAATAAGTAGCCACGCCGTTAATGGCGATATGGTAAAATTAGTCAGACAGTAAACGTGTATAATGAAATTATTCTCGTACTCCTCTGGAATCAACTTTGTATTCGTTTCGTAGTACTCATCTATCGCCTATTTGGAATTCTTATGATCCTTCTTAAACTCTTTTAATCTCTGAAAAAATTTATCACCGTAATGCCGAGTTCTTAATCCTCTTAATACGTAAATATTTTTATCCCACTCATTTTTTTCAAACTCTTCCTGCGCCAGAAATCTTTTCATTTATTTCCAAAAGTCGGAAAGAAGCTTTCGTATGCTATCGTTTTTAAATTCCTCCCCAGGATACATAAAGGCAGATATGCTTTCGCGTGTAATGCTGCCCTTTTCTATCCCGGCAAAGTTATCCTTTATATAGTCATAAAGTTTAATGAGACGTGGAAACTTATTAAAGTAAGGAGAACGGATGAAATCCCCGAACTTGGTAAATTCTTCTTGTGAAATATTAGAGATTAGTTCTGAAATTTCGTTTTTCAATTATTTGGGGTATAAATTTTTAATGCTAAAATTCACGTTCTGAAGAAAGCTTTCTTCAAAAATAGCAAAAATTAGCATAATAAAAAGATATTTATATCTCTTTCGAAAATTTTTCAATTCACAAACTGCATTTCACTTC
>JBBRQV010000143.1:0-8203 GCA_038225955.1 Ignavibacteria bacterium
TAAAGAAGACTTTTTGGACGCTTTAAGGAAAAGACTTTCATTACACTATAAATATAGATATGAATATTTTAATAGTAATAATATTCTCCCAGAAAACTGACTTAACAAGCTCCGAAATAGAGGGAAAATAGTGGAGAAATGTTCTACTTTTTTTACACTTACTAAACACTTTTTAGGTGCTTTAAGCAGAGGGCTGAAATTCTCAAAAGTGCCTGCAAATAACAGGAAAATACAGGGAATTAAAAGACACTATAAAAGAGAATATTAAAAGATTGTTTAGTTAAAGGTTACAAAGAAATAGAAACAGAATTTAAAAAACAAATAAATCATATATGAAAAAAATATTTTACAGTATTTTCTCATTACTACTTTTTTTTAATTTTGTTTCTTGCGGTGGAAGTGGTGCATCTTCTGAAAATTACCAAGACCCTTCTTATCATAATTATACAATTAAAAAAGTAGCTGTCTTGCCTATTAGAAATAGTTATCTGAATATAGGTGAAACTCAAAAAATTAATCGAAATTTTATTACCTCTTTAACCAGAAAGATAAAAACTTTTGATGTCGTTGGACCGGAGGATGCTATTGATAAACTTAATCAAGATACATTAACAGCAAAATATTATGATTATTTGGTAAGATATTCAACCACAGGTATTCCAGATAGGGACTTAATTAAAAAGATAGGTTATAGTTTAAATGTAGATGCTATAATACAGGGTGAAATCTTTGGAATTACGAAAATTGATGGTGCGTATGGTAAAAATGTAGGTCAAACAAGATGCAGTATGAGATATTCTTTGTTATCTGCAAAAGACGGAAAAATATTATGGGAAACAACCACAGAGGGTTACAAAAAAACTATTACAGCTCTTGAAAGTGCTCCGCCTTTATCTGACGTAATCGAAGAATGTATGAATAAAATTATTGAAGCAATTCCCAATGGAAAGTAAAGGCAGAATATAAATTTTAAGATTATGAAAAATCCAATAATTTTAATTGTTTCACTTTTTCTCTTATTGTTTTACTCCTGTAATTTAGATAAAACAGATAACATCCGAATAACAGATGACAAGAAAAAAACAGTCGAAAG
Source organism: Ignavibacteria bacterium (assembly GCA_038225955.1). GTDB lineage: Bacteria > Bacteroidota > Ignavibacteria > Tepidaquicellales > Tepidaquicellaceae > JAFDZO01. The sequence continues at coordinate 1,094 of JBBRQV010000143.1, forward strand.
TAAGAATGATATAAGTATAAATGGAAGTGGAAAAAACTCTAAAATTGTTAAATTGAATGAGGGAGTAGCTATGTTTACTATGATGAATAAAGGGAAAAGAAATTTCGGAGTTACTTTAAAAAATAATAAAGGTGAATTTTTAGAATTACTCACACACGATATAATAGAAGATAAAGAGGTTCATACTTATTCAAAATCATTTAATTTAGAATATTCAGGCGATTATATAATTGAAGTTTTCTCGTATGGGAATTGGGCAATAACAATATATTAAATTAAATTTATTTTCATAAACATTCATTTCTTATGTATAAAATTTCATCCAAATCATTTTCAAATTATTTAAAATTTATTTTTGGTTTACTAATCTTATTTATAGCTTTATCCTGCGGAACACAAAAACAAAAAACCAAACAATCTGTAACATACGAAATAACCGGAACAGCGGAACTTGTAAGTATTACCTATGAAAATGATAATGGAGGTACATCTCAATTAAGCAGTGAAAGTGTACCGCATACAATCAAAGTTGGTAAAATGTCTTCAGTACAATTTGTTTATATATCCGCACAAAACAAGGTTGGTTATGGGAGCGTAACAGTTACTATTTATATTGATGGAAAACAATTTAAAACATCTACATCAACCGGAGAGTATGTTATTGCATCTGTAAGTGGAAGCATACCATAATAATATTTTATTAAATTAAATAATTTATAAGGAGCTATAAATGGTCGGTCAAATACAAATCATTAGTTACTTTTTAGCAGTATATTTAGTATATAAAGGGTTTGAAATTTTCCAAATAGCTTTTATGAGTGAAAGTAAGCAAAAGAAAATAGGACTGATTTTAGGGGGGTTAGCTTTTATAGGTAGTGTAATAATAGCAGTCGTACTCGTTTATCTAATGGATGAACAAGCAAGTAAAATAGGAACAAATAGTTTTTTTGGTAAATAGGTTATAAATAATTACACTTTTTTTTCCCTATTAACACACACTCAAATTAATTAAATTAGGTTCAACTTTTTAAATGCGACAACATACAAGTTTTGTTTTGGGAAATCCGCTAAGGTTTTAAGGTAGTCGCATACCGAAAAGTTACTTAGTGGATTTTCTATTTTAGGGAGTTAAAGAATTTAGTTAGTAGTTTAGTTAGTGCATCACAAAAATTTATAACTAATTTGGCTAAAATAAGTAATGAAATAAGGTTAAAATAACCAATTCTAAAATGGAGAGTTGCTCGAGTGGCTGAAGAGGCACGCTTGGAAAGCGTGTAGAGGGTCAAACTTCTCAAGGGTTCGAATCCCTTACTCTCTTCTGAAAAACTGGAAATCCGTTCTGATTAATTTCAGAACGGATTTTTTATTCTACGATCCGCAATATCTACGTCCCAATTCGCCACGGAGAATTGAGACGGAAAACAAAAATGCCGAAACAGGAGTTTCGGCATTAGAAGAAAACTATGAATGGATGACCCAAAGGGTACCCCCGCTTTGGCGGGAATGAAAACAAAGAGTAAATCTTACTCCACAGAAATAGTAATTGTATAGCTTGCATTTCCTCTTGTGCCGCCTACGATAATTTTATAATCGCCGCTGGATGGCAGTCCGCCGCTGAATTGCGCTGTATCGTCTCCGGCTGCTGCGCCTATAAGATATTTTCCGGTCTTCATATCTTTAATTTGAAATACTGCATTATCTTCAGCAGATGTAATTGATACATTCATCACCTGATTTTTGCTTGCCTTAACAAGGTATACATCTCTATCTCCGCGAACAACTCCGCCTTCAAAAGTTGCGGCTGATTGCCCTTTCTGGAATTTTACTCTTCTTGTAATACCATCTGCATTTGCCAAAGTAGTTACAGCAAAAAAAAGAACAATGAACAATATTATTTTTTTCATAATGGAGTTTTTAATTTTTGAAAATATTTTTTTATTTATTTTTAATCTATATTGAATTTTCCGTTGGTAATAATTGCAGTTTCTTCACCGCTATTCGTATATCCCTTAACATTAATTTCAGGTGAACCAATCATAAAATCGGTATGCACTAACGAATAATTACATCCTGCCTTTTGTAGATTCTCATTGCTGTTGAGTTCAGTTCCGTTTGATAAACATGATGCAAATCCCCTGCCTAATGCAATATGACACGCTGCGTTTTCATCGTAAAGAATGCTGTTGAATACAAGTCCGCTCTCAAAAACTTTTGAGTAGCCGTCAACCAATGCAACTTCTCCAAGATAAGAAGCACCTTCGTCAATCTTAAAATATTTTTCAAGAATCTCTACATTATTATCTGCACCGAAGTTTACAACTTTTCCGTCTTTGAACTCAAACCAAATACCATACAATTGTGTTTCAAGAACTTTCACAGGTTTTGTAACCTGGGCTCTTCCGTTTGTTCTTCTGAAATCGGGTGTAGTAAAAACTTCTTCTGTAGGAAGATTAGGAATAAAATTTCTTCCGTTTATACCTGTACCGTATCCGCCCTTCCAGATTGAAGTCTGGTTAATGCCTACTTCAAGGTTAGTCCCCGGTGCAGTGAATTTCAGCTTATCAAGTTTCATTGCAGTAAGTACGTTGCTTCTTTTTACTAACTTCTCTGCGTGAGTTGTCCATGCAGCAACAGGGTCAGGTGTATCAAGCCTCATAATTGGTACAATTTTTTTCCATAATTGTTCCTCCGCATCGGGAGCATCTGTGTTCAAAATTCTTGCAGCCCATTTAGGTCCGGGCACAGCAGCAATGGTCCAGACATTTTTAAAACTTGTAAGGCTTTTGGAAAGATGCGCAAATGCCTGATGCTCTGCCTTAGCCATAACCTGATATTTTGAAGAATCCGAATCTTTCAGCACATCAATTTCTTCCGTGTTATCAATTTTAATTGTCGCCCAATCGTTAGCAAGCATTTCGTTTGCCTTTGTAAGTGCAAAATTAGGGATAGATTCTAAATCAGAATTATTTTTATTATTATCAATTCTGAACTTTCGCATATAGTCAGAGCCGAGGTTTAAGTCAACAAATTTCGCTCCGTTTTCATAGGCAGTCTGCCCAAGCAGCAAACCGAAATCAACATTTCTTACTCCGCAGTTAATTACGAGGGATTGTCCTTCATACAGATTTACACCTGATTTAATTATTACTTCAGCGTACTTTTTTAAATATTCCTTGTTCATTAATTTTCTTATAGGTTTAAAATTTATTTTTTTGGTACTGATAAGTCTTCCATTAATCTGTAATACTCAAACAACATTATATCATCTTCGTACAACCTTAAAACTCCCATGTTAATTTTATATTTATTTACCTTTGCAAGATTTGTCTGCACGATTCTATCCATACTCATATTAGGACAGAACATTTTTGTAGCCATAATAGGACCGAATGAAATAGCAGAATTATTTATTTCTATTTTTGATGAAAGCTCATTGCAACCGTCGTTACCGTATGCAAGATTTTCGTCAAGCTTAAAACTTAGAATAATCGGTTTTGGCGAACCGCCTGCCTGCTGAAACTCCCCTTTCTCATCTCTGTAATTCTCCAGCACAAATTTTTTCTGGTCAAGTGCTGTTATATTTTTGCTGCTGATAATCATCGTTGCTCTTTTGCTGATAGTTTTTATCAGAGAGTACTCGTAAGTATTTCCACCGCCGTTGTTTGCGTTTAATTTTTTTGAGACAAGAAGCTCGTAATCATAACCGGCTTTGTATTTGAATCCCTTTATCTTTCCGTAAAGATTATGCCATTCGTTTTCGCCTTTCTCTCTATAAAGAAGACAATTAAATATTTTTGTATCTTCGCACGTACTCATACGGTTCGCGATTTGCAAAGTCACCTGCGGAATTTTTTTACTGATAATTTTTTTTAATTTGTAATACACAGCAGGTCTATCGGTAGGCGGATTATCCTGAACTCCTTTATATACTGAAAGTTTATAATCGTAACCTTCCTCAAATGTAAATCCCTCTATAGGATACGCAAAAGGCTGGTAACCGGCTTCTTCTGATTCCTTCACCTGCATGCACATAACGTCAAGTTTGTCGTTACATTTTATTGACTTCGGACCAACATACAAAATTGTTTCCTGCGCAAAAAGTGGAAATGAAAACGAAATAAATAAGAGCAGAAAAAAATATTTCTTCATGATTTTTTGATTGGAAATTACTTCAACATAACACTACAATATACCAATGCAGGTTATTATTATTAACTCATTTTTTTCTTCCAAATTAATTTCAGATGTGGCGCCCTGTGCCGATTAAAAATCGGCACAGGGCGCCACAATCCCCATGCCCCATATAAAATTTAACGCAAAGGGATTTTTCTTGAATTGTATAAACAGGGCATATTGATTATTTTCATATAATTTCGATTTTCGGAGAAGTGGCAGAGTGGTTGAATGCGCTAGTCTCGAAAACTGGTGTTCTGCGTAAGTGGAATCGAGGGTTCGAATCCCTCCTTCTCCTCAACCCATTTTTACAAAGCATTTCAATTTATAAATACATAATTAATAAATGGCTAAAGATAATTTAAGCAAGATAGCGAAGCTGCTCGGGAAATCGGTTGACGATTTCAAAGTTGAAGTACTGGCAGATTTTAAGTTAGCGAATGAAAGCAGACAGGCGAGTTTACTAGGAAGGAAAGAAGTTTTAACAGGTAAGGCAAAGTTCGGAATCTTCGGCGACGGAAAAGAACTCGCGCAGATTGCAATGGCGAAGGCATTCAAGAACGGTGACTTCCGTTCGGGCTACTACCGCGACCAGACATTTTGTTTTGCAGCAGGAATTTCAACTGTGAAAGAATTTTTTGCGCAGCTTTATGCTGACCCGAGTATCGAACGTGAGCCTGCATCAGGCGGACGCTCAATGAACGGACACTTTGCAAACAGACTGCTCGATGAAAACGGTGAATGGAAAAATTTAATGGAGATGAAAAACACATCTTCAGATATCTCCCCCACTGCAAGCCAGATGGTTAGATTGGTAGGACTTGCATACGCATCGAAATTATATAGGAATAATACTGACCTCCACCCGATGACAAATTTTTCTGATAAGGGAAATGAAGTTGCATTCGGTACAATCGGAAATGCAAGCTGCGCTGAAGGAATGTTCTTCGAAGCGTTGAATGCTGCAGGTGTGCTTATGATTCCTATGGCAGTTTCTATCTGGGATGACGGCTATGGAATTTCCGTTCCTGCGAAGTATCAGATAATGAAGGAGAATATTTCTGATATGCTCAGCGGTTATGCTTATGATGAAAAAGAAGGCAAAGGATTTTATTTACTGACAGCAAAAGGATATGATTATCCCGGCTTAATCGAAATGTATATTAAAGGAATTGCCGATGTGAGAAAAAATCACGTTCCGGGAATATTCCATGTGACTGATGTTACTCAGCCGCAGGGACACTCAACATCAGGCTCACATGAAAGATATAAAACAAAGGAAAGACTTGCATGGGAAACTGACTACGACTGCATTTTAAAAATGAAGGAGTGGATGATTGAAAATGGAATTATCACTGAAGAACAATCCGCAGAAGTAGAAAAAAATGCAAAGGATTATGCCCGCGATATGCAGCAGGAAGCATGGAAAGAATACCTTGCTCCTATAAAAAAAGACAGAGACGATGCAAGAGAAGCTATAAAAGAAATCGCTGCGAACAGCCGGCACAAAGATGCGCTGTTAAAAATGGAAAGCACTTTAGACCGCTCGATAGACAACAACAGAAAAGAAATTTTCAAAGCGATTTACGATGTGCTTAGAATGACTAAAGATGAAGGCAGCGCTTTTAAAGGAAAGCTCATTGCTCTGAAAGATAAATTTGTAAAAGAAAATTCTAAACGATATAACGAAACGCTTTACAGCGAATCGAAAGAAAGCGCAATGCTTGTTGAAGAAGTGAAGCCGATTTTTTCTGAAGAGTCTAAAACAATGGACGGCCATCAGATACTGAATCACTTTTTCGATATTATGCTTTCGCGCGACCCGCGTACTTTTGCAATCGGTGAGGACTTAGGATTCATAGGCGACGTGAACCAAGGCATGGCAGGAATGCAGACAAAGCACGGCGAAATAAGAGTTACAGATACCGGTATCCGCGAAGCAACAATCATTGGGCAAGGTATCGGGAGCGCATTAAGAGGACTTAGACCGATTGTTGAAATTCAATATTTAGATTATTTACTTTACGCGATGCAAATTATCAGCGATGACCTTGCAACGCTTCAATACCGTTCTGCAGGCGGACAGAAAGCACCTGTTATCATAAGAACACGTGGACACAGACTTGAAGGCATTTGGCACTCAGGCTCACCTATGGGTTCAGTGATTCATTTATTCAGAGGACTTCACGTCTGTGTACCGAGAAGTATGGTACAGGCAGCAGGATTTTATAATACACTTTTGAAATCAGATGAACCGGGACTTATTGTTGAAAGACTTACTGCTTACCGTTTAAAAGAAAAATTACCGGATAATATAGGAGATGTTTGCGTTCCCTTAGGAATTCCTGAAACACTCATTGAAGGTGATGATGTTACTATGGTTACATACGGCTCGTGTATAGATATTGCAAAGGATGCTATTACAAAATTAAATGAAGTTGGAATTTCAGTGGAGTTAGTTGATGTGCAGACACTTCTTCCATTCGATATTAACGCAAAAATAATTGAGTCATTACAAAAGACAAACAGAATAGTATTCCTTGATGAAGATGTACCCGGCGGAGCATCAGCGTTTATGATGCAGCAGGTTATTGATAGAGATAAAGGATACAGATTTTTAGATTCGCAGCCCAAGTGCATCAGCTCACAACCGCACAGACCTGCATACGGAACTGATGGAGATTATTTTTCAAAACCAAACTCAGAAGATATTTTCAGATGTGTTTATGAAATGATGAATGAAGCTGAACCAAAAACATTTCCGATTTTTTATTAGAAAAAAATAATCAATGTAAAGTATAACGATAAACCCGTTAGTCGCAAGATTAACGGGTTTATTATTTTTAAAATAAAAAATCTTATTTTCTCCTATGAAAAAACTATTTTTGACGATTTCTCCTATGAAAATTAAGAATTTTTAAGAGAAAAGAGAAAAAA
>JBBRQV010000144.1:0-8128 GCA_038225955.1 Ignavibacteria bacterium
GTTCGTCAACTTGTAATATAGGTACCGATATTTTCATAAGACAAATGGAAATAAAAGATGACCAATAAATTTATATTTTTTTTGTTTTTTATGTTTAGTACTTGTAACGCTCAATTTAGTAAAAATATGGTTCTGACCGACTATTGGGAAAATGATAAGGAAGGAAATTACAGTCTTGTCTTTATTGATTCCGTTTTTATGTTCAATAATCTTTTGTATTCAGAACCTAATTATACCAAGGTGAATAACGCATTTGTCAATAATATTGAATTTAAGAACATTTTAAAAAACATAAAATATAAATCTAAAATTGTTGAAGTAAATTTTGATTTTAACTTTGTAATTCAAAATATAAATTATTTAACAAACTCTAATATCTCAAATTATTTTAAATTAGTTTTCCCGGACAACAAAATGGACACGACATGGGATTTATACCAAAATATGATATTTTATAAGAAATCCGCAACTAAAGATACTTTAACTATAAATAAAATAAAAAGAAACAAAACTTTTGTCTTAAATTTTAATCCTGATACAGTAAGATCTTATACTAAAGTAAACAATATTCCAAAGGAAAAATTGAAAGAGAAAATAGAATCGTTGAGAATGAATTATACCTGTGAATATAATTGTTGTAAATCTGAAAAAGAAGATCTTTTAAAGGTAAGTTATGAAAATATATTAGGCAGTTGTACAACTCGTGCAAATTATCTGGATAGAGTACTTTCGTGGTATGAAATATATGGAAAAAAAATATTTATTGAGGGTTTATTTAATGTAAAAAAACGCAACGGAGATGTTATTCAAACTGGAGATCATAAACCTGCAACATGGACTAGTCATGTTGCTAATTTAATTGTCAATGTGGAAGAAAAGGACTCGACTCAAGATACTTTGTACTATGTATTAGATTTTGCAGCAAGTGATACACTTTTATCAATTGATGAATGGTTATGGTGGCATACGAAAAAAGAATGTATTCTAAATGGCAAACCCGGCACAACTTGGTATAGTAGTTGTATTGTTACAAACAGTGGGATTAATCTAGTGAATTTCCAAAAAACAGATACTTGTAGATGTGATTGTCTAGTAAATTATTCAAACAGAAAAGGTTCTGATCCTTTTACAATTGAGTATTCTCCTCCTTACGATGAACTTGTTCTGGATGTAATATTTTATACAAAGTGTAATCTAATTATATCTACTTTTAAATATATTCGTTTTTAATCCTGACGCTATTCGCCCGATGAAAAATTTCATCGGGCTTTTTTTTATCAAAATTGTTAAAATTCCCACCTCAAATTTATTTGCAATATTATATTTTTTTATTCAAAAAATTGATTTATTCGTATAATTAATTTTTGCAAATCTCTTAAATCTTCCTTTGAGCTGACCATATGATTGAATTAGTTTGAACCAACTAATTTAATCAACCCTATGGAAAATCTCAGTTACTCTTTAAAGCAAAAATACACAAACTACAAAATTGTTAAACACCTTCCAATTGACCTCGGACTTGAAATTCGCTCGGCAAGAAAGAAAAATTTCATGACTCAGCAGGAAGTTGCTGATGAAATCGACATCTCCGTCAAACTTTATCAAAAATATGAGTATAATATTTGCCGCCCGCCATTGGAGACAGTATTTAAAATTTTCAATTTGCTTGGCATTTCGGCTTACGACTTGCAGAAAAGACTAAAGCCGGACTCCCTTTTATATGAACTAAACTGTAATCCCAATCGATTCTCACAAAATGATTTTTGGCTAAAAATTTCCAATAAGCCGCATTTGTATAAAGTAAATGAAGCACTTTTGAAGATTGAATGCCCGGAATGTTTAGAAATCATAGCTAAAATTAATTATGCACTTTCTTCAATTGATAAACTACAAATGAAGAGAAAACTGATATTGTTAAAAAAAATTATTAAGTAAAATTAGTTTTAAATTTATTCTTCGGTGAAAAATTCTTGACATCTGTAAATATGTGATTAATGCATTAATTTTTAATTGATAATTCTATTATGATAGATATAAACTATTATAAACATCTAATTTAAAAAAAGAAATTTGAGGGGTAACTTTTATTTTGTTAAAATTTTATTTTGTAGGCAGTTGTAAACCAGTAAACATAAAATAAAATTGAAAAATATTAAAAAAATAAATTTAGGACAGATATTAAGAAAGAGAAGAAGTGAATTAGGATTTACTCAGAATGAATTAGCAGATTTAGTTGGATTAGAAACAAGCCAGTATCAGAAATACGAATACAATATATGCAGACCAAATTTTGAAAACACGTTGAAAATATTTTTCTTTTTACAGATATCAGTTGACAAAATTGGAGATGAATTTATTGAAAACAATGTTACAAATAATCACAAAATTGAAAGTATTTCAAGAGAACTAAAATATTCAAAGTTTATTAGGAATAATTTCCTTTTAGATAAAAAAGACAAATAATTTTTTTCCACCTTATTTTAAAACCTTTTTAAAAAAATTATGAAAAAATTCTATTCTATTCTTTTATTCTTTATTCTTTTAACGTCTAACATTTATTCTCAAACTGGATGGTTTCCAACCTCGACTTCAACTGATGCGCCATCTCCTCGCAGTAACCATGGAGCTGTATGGACCGGTTCAAAGATGCTTATTTGGGGCGGATTTGATGGAGGTACAGCTTCATTAGGTGATGGGAAAATATACAATCCAGTGACAAATTCTTGGACAAATATGTCACCATTTAATGCACCATCTCCGAGAAGACAGTTTTCAACTGTTTGGACAGGAAGCAAAATGATTATTTGGGGTGGTGTCAGTAATAGCACTTATTTAAATACAGGTGGAGTTTATGATGTTGCAACAGATACTTGGACTCCAATTACAACAGCTTTAGCACCTTCTGGAAGAAAACAAGCATCAACAATCTGGACTGGAACATATATGATTATTTGGGGTGGTAATAATGATGTTGTATCAGTAAATACCGGGGCTATGTATGATCCCGCAAATGACAGTTGGACACCCATGTCTCTTACAAATGCTCCTACTGCGCGTTCCAGTCATTCTGCAATATGGGCTGGTTCTCCAGTTAATAAGATGATTATTTGGGGAGGTAATACGAATGCAACAAATAATTTTAATACTGGTGGAATATTTAATCCGGCAACAAATTCCTGGGAGATGGCAACTTCAATAAATGGAACTACTCCATCTGCAAGAGCTAGTCATTCTGCAGTGTGGACGGGAACCAAAATGATCGTATGGGGTGGTTCAAATAACAATACCTTTTATAACACAGGCGCAATTTACAATCCGTTAACTAATATTTGGGAATCGACAACATCTTTAGGTCCTGGAATTAGAAGCGCACATACTGCTATTTGGTCAGGCACATATATGTTCATATGGGGAGGCTATGATGGAACTACGGCTATAAATACCGGAAGCGCATATAATCCGGCTACAAATTCGTGGAATCCGCTCCCAATAGTAAATGCCCCATCAGCAAGAATATATCATACCGCAGTTTGGGCTAATTCTAAAATGATTATATGGGGTGGTTCAAATGAAAATGGAGTTAATTGGACAAATACTGGGGGATTCTATGAAACACTTGTTGGTATTAATCAAAACCAAAACTTTTCACCAGAAAAATATTCATTATCACAAAACTATCCAAACCCATTCAATCCATCAACTAAGATAAGATATGAAATTCCAAAGGAGTCCTCTGTAACTCTTATAATCTATAATACATTAGGCAAAGAAGTTTCAAATCTGAATAATTCAAAACTATCAGCCGGTATTTATGAAACCGAATGGGATGCAACTAATTTTCCCAGTGGGATATATTATTACATGCTAAAAACTGAATCATTTTCTGACACAAAAAAGATGATTCTTATTAAGTGATTTTTATAGCGAAATCTTATACAACAATTGAACTTTTACTACCAATTCACTATCACTAAAACAAAGAAGTCTGAAAAAACTTAATTTTCAGACTTCTTTTTAAACTTTTAGTCACTTTAATTGCCACAGTGATAGTCAGGTGTTAAAACCAACTGAACTAAGACTCCATTGGTATACTCTTAAAAATATGGAGAATTTAAGGGCAATGAATTTTTCCCTATTTGAGGTAAAAGATTTATTCTTATCTCATTTCAAAATTAAATCATATCTCTGCTCAATTATTGTCTTCCCAAAGTCAGCTGTTTCTTTTTCCCTTATTTAGAGTGAAGCGATATTTTTAATAAATCCATGCCGCAGCTTCAAGCTCGTTAGTAGTCCACAGATAGCAGCGCTTATAATTTTTTCTTTGAGAAATTGCATGAACAAATCCATCAGCTTTTTTCCAAGCCCGGAGCCTCTGTAACCGGACTCCAGAATGTAATACCGCAATTGAGCGCTACCATTACCTCTATCCATTAGCAGCAGGGAGCAGATAATTTTATTATTTAAAGAAGAATCCTCGCATACCCACATGCACTCTTTATCGGGATTGTATCTACTGTAAAATTCATGCAGTCCCTCGGCAACATAGCTTTCAAACGAAAGTCCGTAGCCGCACTCGCGCATGTGAAACACACCGTGCATATAAGTTATGTAGCCGATATCTCCTGATTGGAGAGTGTTTCGTATATTTATATCTTCAGGATTCATACCCATTCTTAATAATAATGCAATTAACTCTTTATTGAAATTTAAAAAATATTTGTTTAGTTTACAAATATACATAAGGGCTTATGTATATTTACGTTTCATTAAATTAACTATGGAAAAATTTTATAAATACATTTTAATATTACTCTCATTGGCTATCTGCACAGGGTTGTTTTCTCAAACAAACTCTCAGACAAACTCTCTTGCTAAGCCGAAGGATTTTATAACTCTTCCCGATGTAAAATGGAAATTTAAAGCCACTCAACCGTTTTTTTCATCGCCCGTTATTGATGGAAATATAGTTTACTCGGGGAACTTAGACGGGAATCTTTATGCGTTGGATTTGAAATCAGGTGACGTGAAATGGAAATTCAAAACCGGCGGCGAGATACGTTCCACAATTTCGATTTCAGAAAATAAATTATTTCTCACAAGCGGTGATGGAAATTTATATGCGCTGGAGAAATCGAACGGAAAAGTTATCTGGGCTTTCAAAGCATCAGATAAAAAATATGACACTTATGATTATCATCAGTCATCACCGGTGCTCTATAATAATATGGTTTGCTTCGGAATGGGTAACGGCAAGGTTTACGCAGTGAATGTTAATGACGGCAAAGAAGTTTGGAGCTATCAGACAGGAGACGTAGTACACTCCACTCCTGCGATATTAAAAGATAAATTATTCATCGGCTCGTTCGACGGTAATGTCTATGGACTCAATACGACAGACGGGAACTTCCTCTGGAAATTTAAAACCTTGGGGCATACCTATTTTCCAAAGGGTGAAGTACAGTTCAATCCCACAGCAATAAACGTAACGGTTTACATAGCTGCCAGAGATTATAATATGTATGCGATTGATTATGAGAAAGGTCTTGGCAGATGGAACAGGGAATTCCCCGCTGGGTGGGCAACATCGATAAGCTATACACCTGAAAGAGATTCACTGATAATACTCGGCACATCAGACCCTAAACATTTATTTGCAATTAACAGAGCGACTGAAAAAACCTATTGGGAAGCAAATTTAAAGTCGCAGGTATTTGGTAAATGCGCTTTCAGTGAGAGCATGGTTTACGTTGGCACGCTTAACGGAAAAATTTTTGCAGTTGATATTAATACGGGAGAAGTAAAATGGACCTGGACTACTGAGAGTTACACAGAAAATCATTTGAAATATTTCAATGCTGATGATGAATACAGAGACGATATACTTTCTATTTTAAAAACAGATGAAGATTTTTTAACTGCAGGATATGATTGCGGTGCGATTTACTCCACAGCTGCAATCACAAGCAATGAATTGATTGTAAGCAGTACCAATGGGACAATATATTCCTTGGGAAGAAAATAGTTTTTAAATTTAACAAATAATCATGGTTAAAATTTTGTATGTACTTTTAATTTCCATTATGTTCGGTCACTTTGGTTTTTGCCATACTACTCAGCCAATCGATGCTGAGCAATTTATTCTTAGCACTTATAAGGAATGTAACATCATTGGAATATCCGAAGGTCCGCACGGACTTGAAAACTCACACAAATTTTTTCTTAAGCTAGTCTCAAATAAAAAATTTCAGAAGACTATTAATGTTTTGATAGTTGAGTTCTGCTCAATTGAGTATCAGGATGTATTGGATGATTATATCATGGGCAAAAAAAACAATATAAAGGAGCTGCGAAAAGCGTGGAGAGAATCAACACAGAATAGCAACGGTCATTGGGATGCGCCTGTGTATTTTAATCTTTTAAAGAAGATAAGGGATGTAAATAAAAAATTACCGAAGAAGAAAAAAATCCGTGTGCTTGCCGGCGACCCTGGGATGGACTGGCAATCTATCAATACGAACAAAGATTACTTCAGAGGATTATCTCAACGTGATATTCTGCCTGCGCATCTTGCAATAGAGTATGGTATCACTCTCAATAAAAAAGTTTTGCTCATATACGGCGGGTTACACTTTCCAAAAAAAAGCGATGAGAAGCAGGACTCAACTTACTGGACGATTACATCTGTAGTAAACAAAAGATACCCCGGTAGTATGAAAGTGATAGAGATATTAGATGTTTCTCAGTTTAATCTTGGAGGGGAAACGGAAAAATTACCTATTTTTTCCATAATAGATTTTTCAAATAGTGAAGCGGGAAATTTACCTGCGGAGAAAGTATTTCCTTCCGTAATAAATCAGAAGGGTGAGAAGATTGAAGTTTACAAAGGATATAAAGTAAAAGATATAATTGATGCGTTTTTATATGTAGGTCCGTCTGCAACGTGGAAAATTTCAGAGGCGCCAAAATCCGTTTACAAAGATGATGAGTATTGGAATGAACTTAACAGACGAAATAAAATTATCTGGGGCGAGGCGTTAGACGAAAGCTTGAGAAAATAAAATTTAATAAAAATATTCTTCCTTTCACTTTACACATCAAATTTCTAACTTTTGGAAATTAATAAATCCAATTGCTGAACTTCCTATCTGATATTCTTAAAATAGAATCTACTACGGGCAATGAAAACGAAGTAGCGCGTTTCATTGCAGAGAATTATACTCCGAAAGGAATGACCTGCGAACTTCAGGAAACTCCCGAGGGAAGACTGAACGTTTTTTTTAAAATCGGCGAGCCTAAGATTGTTTTCAATTCTCACTTCGATACTGTGCCGCCTTACATTGCCCCAACATTTACCGATGAAATTATTTACGGACGCGGCTCGTGTGATGCGAAAGGTCAGCTTGCATATCTATGGCAGGCGACGAATGAACTCATTGCAGCGGGGCATAAAGATTTCGGATTGCTGATGGTATGCGGAGAGGAAATCGGTTCGGTCGGAGCAAGGCATGCGAATAAAACTCTAACGAATACAGACTACGTTATCATAGGAGAACCCACAGAAAATAAACTGATAAGCGCATCAAAGGGAACGCATACTGTGCTGGCAACTGTGAAAGGAAAAAATTGTCACTCAGGTTATCCCGAGTACGGTGATAATGCAATTAACAGGACAAGGAAGTTTCTTGATAGACTTGATAATATCGGCTTTCCCTTTGACGATGTCATGGGTAAAACAACTTATAATATAGGTCTGCTTCGCAGTGATAATGCGCAGAATGTTGTGCCTGACTTAGTTACGTTCAATCTTTTTATAAGAACTACTTTTGCAAGTGACCCTCTCTTCAAAGAAATGCTTGAGAAGATAAAGGACGAAGTTGGGCAGGGACTCATAACGCTTGAGTATCCTTTCAATAAAGGTCCGATGAAATTTCATACAGTGGATGGATTTGAAACGGGAGTTGTTGCTTTCGGCACAGATGCTCCGTCGTTTACAAACGTTCCCAATATTTTACTTTATGGTCCGGGCACAATTCTTGTTGCGCACACAAAAGATGAACAGATAAAAATAAAAGATATGTACAGAGCAGTTGAAGATGTGAAGAAGATATTCTGCAAACTAAAGAGTTAA
>JBBRQV010000145.1:0-8068 GCA_038225955.1 Ignavibacteria bacterium
AATAAGATGCATAATAAGATTCCTTCACACCTGCAAGCTGCCTGTTATATGCAAAATAGAATTTTCCTATTCCGTTTGTCACACCTATTATATCGAAGCTGTAAACGGTATCCTGCGAACCACTTACAAGGGACTCATTCCAGCTTGAACCTATGTTTGTAGAATAAACTATGCGTGGATTTACATCGAAATTGTTCTGCTTGGATAGAAAAGCGCAAAATATATACGGGCTGTACAATCCACCGTTTGTTGCTAATCTGGGATTTGAACTCGGCACTAATTGTACTACCTGAAAACTCCTGCTTAAACTTAATCCGGTATTGCTGGTTGTCGAAAAATATAAATTATTCAGTCCCGAGGATAACTTGTTGAAACTCTGAACAGTGTAAATCAATTCTTTTATATTAATAGAATCCATCGCTGCAATATCGCAGTATGAATATGCAGAGTCGGGCTGCATTGCTACGTAAGAAGCATATCCCGCTGATGAAACTCTTCTTGTGGATATTGTGGGATTTTCATCGTAGGGTGCAGTGATACAAAAGAGATTCATTTTTATTGTATGATTGTTCACTCCTAAAGTACTATCCTGAGTGAAAGCATAATAAACATATGCTGCGGCATCATATTTTGCATTGTCGCTGCATACTCTTCCACCATAAAACTGATTTGCCGGCGCAGAAATCGTAAAGTAAGATTTCAGTCCACCGCCGTCACTCGCGAATTTATAGAGCACTGTTGTCTTTCCTCCTTTATTTACACCTGCCGAGACATATAAAACTGTGTTTGCTCCATCTGTTATTGATTCAATATCTAAATCATTCGGTAAATATTTATAAGCAGAACCTGGCTGAAAAAAAATCGTCATCAATCTTATCCAGCTCTGTCCGCCTGAAGTTGAATAATAAATTTTTGCCGTATCTCCTCCCGATGTTTGGCTATCCTCAGTAGATATTACCCATATTTTTCCGCTGTATTTTTCAGTGCATGTTGCAAGGCTTATTACTTTTGCCGGTGCAGTATTTATCCTTGTAATTCCTATCATCATATTATTTTCAACTGGTTTGTTCTCTAATTTCATTCCTACAGCCGTTTCATTCATTATAAACTTTGGCTGACCTGTAAGTATGGAAATTTTATCTTGAATCTTATTTGCAGTTTCCAAATCGCCGATTCCTCTTGCTATGTATAACTCATTTGTGAGCTTTTCCAATTCAATATCATTCTGACTAAATGCATTCGCATTTGCTGTGGAGTTATTATCAGCCCTTAAGTTATTAGTGCTGCTTTCAATGGAAATTGCGTTTTCAGGTTTGCCGATAAAATCCGATGAGTTCTTTTTTTCCTGAGCAGAAAGTACAGAGTAAAACCCAATAAGTAAAAGAAGAATAATTTTAGTCATGCTGAAATTTTTTAAGTTCATTAATTATTTTGGGGAAACTAATGAACTGAAAAAAACTATCAAAAGAGAAATAATGTAAAATGTCAAAAATTGAATGATAATTATTTAGAAATGAGTATTTTAATTTGATAATAAACATATACTAAATAGCACCATTAAGTCAATAGTAGGATTGTAGTTTTGATAAATTAACCTTAATAAACAAGGAAGGGATTAAGATTTGTTCAGTACTTAATACTAGAGGGGGCGACTTGAAACTACATATGTTTGATTTTGGAGATGAACACCAACAACGGGGTTTAAAATAATCAGAATAAAAAAACCTCCTCGCCATTGGGAGATTTAAAAAAATAATTACAGCTTCTTTACGAATTTTATTGCGGAGAAGATTACTGCAGTATGTCCTGCGATTTCATGCGCAGTATCAAGTCCGTTAATAATTTTTCTCGCAGTGTAAAAATCATATCCGTCATCATTGAAATAATCGGAAAGCTTCTTTCTTGTAAATGAACCGTGTACCATTCCATACTCCATAATATCGAAAGCATTTCCGGCATCTAATGCGAGGTCTGGATTTGCTAAGAGGTCAAGCGAAAGTGCTTTACCAAGCTCATCATAATTGAAATTATGAGTCAGCTGTACGTAGCCTCTTCCGAGATAGTTTGCCCCGTCTTTACCATTTGGGAAAATTGTAGAAAGTGCATGAGGGTTGTGGTTTGTATAGTAGCTATACAATTTTCCTACACGATTGCTGCTCATCCAGTAACCTTCGTTTACAGGATGGTAGGTTTCCTTTTAATTGTTGCAAATCCGTACGCGATTTTTGATGTAGTGCCAAAATCAGATGATTCGTCGAATTTATCTAACAAGGAAATCAATGCCGTCAACCTGTGACTGTTTAAAACTACCGAAATTCTTCTTACAGGTATCAAAGAAAAATTTTCTGTCAATTACATCCATTGTGTGCTCCCTTTGGGATTATTTTAAAACAAAATGTTTTTACAGGAATAAAATATTAAGTATTGATATAAATTGCAAAAAATAATTTTGACGATTTTTAGAGCTAGTTGTAGAATTTTAATGCACCCGCCTGTAATTTTTCTATCACAAAGCCCTTAAAAAGTTAACTCTATAGTAATATTATCTTATTTCTTATTTAGCAGAAAACCCTTATATTTATATAATTCAAATAATAAAAACTAAAAAACTATGAAAAGAATTTTCATTACTCTCTTATTTATTTTCGCGGTGACGCTTTCTGCAAACAGTCAGGTCAAATTCGTAGAAAATTTTGCTTATACAGCCGGTGACTCTATAGGTGCTCATGGCTGGGTATATAATACAGGAGCATTAAATCCATTATTAGTAACTTCACCGGGCCTTACATACACCGGTTATGCTTTATCAGGAATTGGAAATGCCTTAACAGTTCTTGAAACAGGAAACGACGCATATAAAAATTGGGATGCTGCTGATTCTGTTGGTACATTATATTGCTCATTTATGATTAATGTAACTTCAGCAACTGCAACAGGTGATTATAATTTAGCTATGCTTCCAAGCAATTCAACCTCACTTTATACATGCAGATTAACATTAAAAGATTCTGCCGGTCAATGTAAATTTGGTTTAAGTAAAGGTACTGTGGCTACTGGTGTTGGTTATACTGCAGGGGGTTATGCTTACGGAACAACATTAATGCTTGTAATAAAATATAAATTCAATACAGGTACAACTACTGATGATGAAGCAAGTTTATATGTATTTACATCAGGTTTCCCTGTAACAGAACCGGGAACAGCTACAATTCCTGTTGTAACAAGTACAGCTACCGATATTGGAAACCTTGGAAGATGGGCAGTAAGACAAGGTGGAGCAACTACCGGACCAAAATGTATAATAGATGGTCTTAAAGTTTCTAAGACTTGGGCACAAATCCCTACAGGTTTTGTTTCAACAATTTCTACAGTTGCAGATAAATTTGCTTTATCACAAAACTATCCAAACCCTTTCAATCCATCAACAACAATTAGATTCTCATTACCTTCAGCAGGTGTGACTTCTTTAAAAGTTTATGATGCAATGGGTAAAGAAGTTAGCAATTTAGTCAATGCAACAATGAGCGCAGGTGAATATTCAACAAACTTCAATGCAGCTTCTTTAGCTTCAGGTATGTATTTCTACAAACTTGAATTCACAGGTGCTAACGGACAAAACTTCACAGAACAAAAGAAATTAATGTTAGTAAAATAATATTTCAAACATAAGTTTTACAAAAAAGCCCTCACTTGAAAAAGTCAGGGCTTTTTTTATATAAAATAATTATTATAAAATAATTATTCAAATATGGCTTCATTCAATCTTCTAAAAATTACAATTGCATGCACGGATATTTCCGCAATGACTGCGTTTTATTCCAAAGTGTTTAATGTGGAATTTAAAGAGCGCGACTTTGGATTTAAAATGTACTCAACTAAAATCGGTGATATAAATTTTCTTTTCTGCCCGAATGAAATAGCCGGAGTTATTGCTGAGCAAAACAGGCATCAGTTTGATTATCTTGTGGAAAATATTGGAGAGGTGATTGATAGAGCTTTAAGCGCGGGTGGTTTACTCCATACTGAGTTACAAAAAACTGAAACTGAATCTAATGTAACAATTCAGGACCCGGATGGTAATACAATGAATTTTATTCAAAGAGGGTAATCTCTTACACTTACACCCATGAAAAAAATAACATTAATATTTTTCACCTTTCTATCTTTATTTATCTCAGATTCTTTTGCACAAAATGCCGGCTTTGAGATTTATGCATACAATAAAGGCGTATCGGATAAAATTACCATAAACGAACTGCAAAAGAAAAAGCTTTTGACCATTATAACAGATGTGTACGAAAAAGCCGATAAGAAATTAAGTCTTTCAATTACAAAAGCCGACCTGAGTAAAATTAAAAAAAAAGATAGATGTGTAGAGATTATTTTTGACGGGGGATATTTCCTGCATAACTCCGCTGTAGGAGATTCATTTGTACGAAAGATCCTAGTTTTTATTTCGGGAGAGTACGCTGCCAATGAAGAAACGGGAAGCCTGACTTTCTTTGCAGGGCCTGAAGATTATACAGGAACGCCTTACATGAACAGTAACGGATTCAAATATTTAAAAGATATATACAATATTTTAAGAAGTGGTGAGTAAGCTGCGGTTAGTGTACTCCGGGTTTACTTTTTGCTAAGTATGTCTTTGATGATTAATTCACTGTGCTTGATAGTATTCTCTATAAATAATTTCTCTGTTTCCATTCCGCCGCATACAACACCGGCAAGATAAAGTCCTTCAACGTTACTCTCTAATGTCTCTCTGCTATAAACAGGGCAGTGATTCTCTATTTTTATTCCGAGCTGTTCGAGAAAAGAAAAATCCGGATGGTACCCCGTCATCGCAAATACAAAGTCATTTTTTATTTTTTTCTCTTCAATCTTTCCTTCATTATTTTGCTCAATAAATAATTCATCTTCCGTTATTCTTGTAACTTCTGAATGGAAATAAGATTTAATCGAATTTTCCGCCAATCTATTTTCTATGTCGGGTCTTACCCAGTACTTAACGGATTTTTTTATATCGGAATCTCTTACTATTATTGTTACGTTTGCCCCTGTTCTGAAAAGCTCAAGCGCAACATCAACTCCGGAATTTCCAGCGCCAATAACAGCTACGTCTTTTCCTGCGTAAGGGTGAGCCTCTTTAAAATAATGAAAAACTTTTTTTAAATCTTCGCCTGGCACATTCAGATGGTTGCTGTTATCGTAATAGCCTGTTGAAACGATAATATTCTTTGTAGTGTAATTATCTTTGGAAGTTGAAACGTGAAAGAAACCGTCCTTCTTCTTAATGTCTAATACTTCCTCAAAAGTATTTACTTGCAGATTGTAAGATTCTTTTACGCGTCTGTAATACTCAAGAGCTTCTCTGCGTGTAGCCTTAGTGCCATAGGACACAAAGGGAACTCCGCCGATTTCAAGTCGTTCAGATGTAGAGAAGAATGTCATATTTACAGGGTAATTGTAAATTGAGTTTACCAGGCAGCCTCTATCTATAATAAGGCAGCTAAGCTTTGCTTTCTCAGCTTCTATTCCGCATGCAAGACCTATTGGTCCAGCACCGACAATTATTAAATCAATTAACAATTAGTAATTAACAATTAACATTTTAAAAATAAGTTTGTTATTTATTTTTCAAAGATTGAATTATAGAATACAAAATTTTACATATTTCATCGCAATCGATAAATATTGAATCAAACATCGTCTCAATTATATATTCCGAATCTTTTAATAATTTTAACCAGTATCCGGTTTCACGTGCCTCTTTATATGAAATAGATAATTTGTGTTTAAAATCCGCATCGGATACACCTCCAAGAGCTTCTTCAATATTAGCACCTATGGAAGTTCCGCAGCGCACTAATTGTTTAGACATAACAAACTCTTTCTTTTCATCACTCAAGTATTTATAAAGCCTGACAATTCTCAAAGCAAACTTGTAAGATTTATCCTGAACGAGATTATGTTTCATTCGTCTAAAATAATTTGTTATTTGTTATTTGTTATTTGTTAACTGGTAATTGTTAATTGTTACACCGTCGTTACCATTATATCATTTGCGGATGGTGCAAGTGGTATCGGGTTCCTTGATACAATCACAATTCTATCACCTTTCTGAAAAAGCTCATTTGAAATCAAGCGCTGCTTTATTTCATCTATGATGTTTTGCAAATCGTCTCTCTCTTCAGTCAGCATTGACTCAACTCCCCATACAAGTTTTAATCTTTTTAATTTCTTTTCATCAAAACCTACTGCAATTATCTGCGCGGCAGGTCTATGATTAGAAATTATAGTGGGCGTATTACCCGTAATAGTCGGCACTGCAATAATTGCTTTTGCGTTTACACGCTCTGCAATCATACAAGCAGAGTTACAAATTGTATGCAAAATATTTTCCGGAGAATCCTCAATAAATATTTCGTTAAAGTAAGTTGTCTTCTTATGTGTCTCTGTTTTCTGAATAATTCTTTTCATAACGCTAACTGCCTGCAATGGATACATGCCCGTTGAGGTTTCTGCAGAGAGCATTACGCAGTCTGTTCCATCCAGAATTGAGTTCGCAACGTCTGATGCCTCCGCCCTTGTAGGTGTCTGGTCGTTTATCATCGACTCAAGCATCTGCGTAGCAGTTATCACAGGCTTAATCTTTGCGTTACATTTTTTTATAATCATCTTTTGAAGCTGCGGTCCTTCTTCAACGGAAATTTCCACACCGAGATCGCCGCGTGCAACCATCACCATATCAGTTGCTCCAATAATTTCATCTATATTTTGAATCGCTTCAGGTCTTTCAATCTTTGCAATAATAGGAATCTCACGATTTCGTGAGCGCAAAATTCCTCTCAGTAATTTAATGTCATCAATTGTTCTTACAAAGCTTATTGCAATAAAGTCAACATTGTTTGCCAGCGCAAAATCCAGGTCAATCATATCCTTCTCTGTAAGCGAGGGAAGTGATAAAGCAGATAAAGGAATATTGATGCCTTTATTTTGTTTTAGCACTCCCGAGATTATTACTTTGCAGGTTACTTCAGGCTTTGTTCTTTTTATTTCGGTTATTAAAAGTTTTATAGCTCCGTCATCAAGTAAAAGTATATCACCTAACTTAAGCTCCTGAATTAATCCCGGGAATGTTGTGCTGATTACATTTTCATTGCCGAGTATCTCTTCTGATGTAATATGTATTTCGGAATTTTCTTGAAGAGTAATAAAGCCGTTCTCAAGTTTTCCAACTCTGATTTTTGGTCCCTGTAAGTCCGCAATTATTGCGATTTGCTTGCCTGTAATTTTACAAGCTTCACGGATATTATTTATGTAATCTTTGTGCTTAGCATGCTCGCCATGTGAGAAATTCAAGCGCGCTGCATCCATACCTGAGTTAATGAGCTGAACAATCATATCGACTGATTCCACCGAGGGTCCTATCGTACAAATAATTTTGGTTTTCTTGTCTATCACTTTACTTTCTTTCGTTATTTTTGTGTAATTAATAAAAGTCCCATTCAAAAAGTAACTTGAATATTGAAACTTTTACTTTGAAATTTGGGAACTTTAAAATTACGCATTATAAAATCTTTTTTATATCCAATTTAAAATCAATTAACAATAATAGTTTTCCGTTGTTAGTTATCCGTTATTCGAAATTTTAATATATCTTACTGAAGTAAAATTATTCTTTATTAACTATTAATTACAAGAATTGAAATCATTCAAAAATAAAACTGTATTCATCACGGGCGCTACAAGCGGAATAGGGAAGGCAACGGCTGATTTATTCGCCGCTGACGGCGCAAAACTTTTATTATGCGCAAGAAGATTTGAAAAGCTTGAGCAGATAAAAAAAGAATATGAAGAAAAATTTAATTCAGATGTTCGTATCTTCAAACTTGATGTAAGAAACAGCGATGATGTTGAAAAAGAAATTAACTCGCTGTCCGATGAATGGAAGAAAATAGATTTACTGCTTAACAATGCCGGACTATCTCGAGGCCTTGATAAAATTCAGGATGGGAAAATTGATGACTGGGACGAGATGATTGATACTAATGTAAAAGGATTATTG
>JBBRQV010000146.1:0-8050 GCA_038225955.1 Ignavibacteria bacterium
CGTCAAGAGTGCCGATAGTCAAAGCACCATTCAAAGCAAACTTCATATTCCCTGTTCCCGATGCTTCAAGCCCTGCTGTGGAAATTTGCTCGGATAAATCTGATGCTGGAATGATTTTTTCCGCCAGTGATACGGAGTAATTAGGAATAAATAAAACTTTTAACTTATCGCCGACTTCCTCATCATTATTTACAACTTGGGAAATATTGTTAATCAGCTTAATAATTAACTTTGCCATTACATACCCGGGTGCTGCTTTTCCGCCGAATATAACAGTCCTCGCAACTTTTACGGAATCAGGATTCTCTTTTATTCTATTGTATAAATGAATAACATGAAGAGCATTCAATAGTTGTCTTTTGTACTCATGAATTCTTTTCACCTGAACATCAAAAAGCGATTCCGGATTTACTTCCAGATTGTAATTCTTTGCAATATAATCAATTAATGCTTTTTTATTTAACCATTTTGCATTCATCCAATTCTCAACAAAATCTTCATCTTCGGAAAATTTTTCTAATTTCCTAAGCTTATCTAAATCCTTAACCCAACCTCTTCCAATTTTATCCGTGATTAACTCCGATAAGAAAGGATTTGCTTTTTTCAAGAATCTTCTTGGCGTGATTCCGTTTGTTTTATTATTAAATTTTTCGGGAAACAATTGATAAAATTCCTTGAAGATTTTATCTTTTAAAATTTGAGTATGTAGAGCTGCAACTCCATTAACAGAATGTGAACCAATTATTGCAAGATTGGCCATTCTTATATATTTTGCATCTCCCTCCCGAATAATAGAAAGCTTTGCAATTGTGTCAATATCGTTCTTAACTTTTTTTCTGACTTCATTCAGAAAATTAGAATTTATTTCGTAAATAATTTGTAAGTGCCTTGGAAGCAGTTTACCGAATAACTCAATCGACCACTCTTCCATAGCTTCGGGAACAACTGTATGGTTTGTATATCCGAATGTGTTTGTTGTAATATTCCAGCTCTCTTCCCATGTTAAACCCACTTCATCTAAAAGCACTCGCATTAACTCGGGAATTGCAATTGTAGGGTGAGTATCATTTAACTGCAAAGCATTTTTCTCAGCAAATTTAGAAAAATCATTATGCTTAAGCTTATAACTTCTTATTATATCCTGAATAGTTGCCGATACAAAAAAGTATTGCTGTTTTAATCGTAAGATTTTCCCGTGCTGAAATGAATCATTGGGATATAACACTTTTGAAATAATTTCAGAATCATTCTTACTTTGTACCGCGGAGAAATAATCTCCTTTATTAAAATCTTGCAGCTTAAATTCGTGAGTCGATTTTGCCTGCCAAAGTCTTAACGTGTTTACAGTTTCGTTTTTGTAGCCCGGAATTGGTGTATCATAAGCCAATGCAAGTACATCATCGGTATTTTTCCAGTTATATCTTGTATTCCCATTATCATCAGTATAAGTCTCAACGTTACCGAAAAATTTTACTCTGTAAACAATTTCAGGGCGAATAACTTCCCATGGATTTCCATATGAAAGCCAGTCATCGGGGCGCTCAATTTGATTCCCTTTTTCATCGAATGTCTGTTCAAATATTCCGTACTCATATCTTATACCGTAACCAAACGCAGGAATTTGCATAGTAGAAAGTGAATCAAGAAAACACGCCGCTAATCTACCCAAGCCTCCGTTACCTAGTCCCATATCGTGCTCAACTTCGCGAATGTCTTCTAACTTATATCCTATCTGCTCCAGCAAGTGGAAACATTTACTGTAATAATCTAAATTTATTAACGAATTGCCAAGCAATCTTCCCATGAGAAATTCCATAGAAAGATAATGAACTTTTTTTACATCATCTTTGAAATAAATTTTTTGAGTTCGAATCCAGTCGTGCATCATCTTATCACGAATAGTATGAGCAAGCGCCGTAAATGCATCGTTTTTTGTAACCGTGTTCTTATCTTTGCCTAAATCATATTCCATATGTTCGGCGAGCTTCGCAAGTAAATCAAATTTTCTTCCCGATTCGTAATCTGTGAAGTATGGCGAATTATCTTTAAAACCCATAATTAATTTTGATAAGTAAAATCTCTTTCTATTTCCTTAAATTTTTTTGCGACTAAATCTTTTTCCGAGACTAAAGGATTTTCAATATTCCACTTGATATTCAAATCTTCATCGTTGTAACGAATCGCCCTTTCATGCTTCGGGCTATAAAACTCAGTGCACTTGTAATGAAAAATTGCTTCATCAGATATAACACAAAATCCATGAGCAAATCCCGGTGGTACCCAAATTAAATTATGTTTTTCATCGGAGAGTTCGCATAAGACATGCTTTCCGAAAGTTGGAGAACCGAATCTTATATCCACAGCTACATCTATAACAGTTCCAAGTATTACCTGGCATAGCTTTCCCTGTGCTTTATCACCAATCTGATAATGCAAGCCTCTTACTGTCCCCTTTTTACTTTTGGAAATATTATCCTGTACAAACTCATAATTCACACCATGCTCAGTAAAAATTTTTTTACTATACGATTCAAAAAAATATCCACGGTGATCGCCAAATACTTTTGGTTGTATTAATAGGACATCTTTTATATCTGATTGAATAATTTCCATTACTGCTCTCTCATAACTTTTTCCAAATAACTTCTATAAAGAGATTTAGGCAATCCATTTATTATCTTTGTAAATTGAGATTCATTAATATATCCCATATGATAGGCAATTTCTTCAAGGCATGCTACTTTCAATCCCTGTCTTTCCTCAATTACACCGAAAAAATTTGAAGCCTGAAGAAGCGCTTCGGGAGTACCGGTATCAAGCCAGGCAATTCCTCTGCTCATTTTTTCAACTTTCAATTGCCCAAGTTTTAAATACTCAACATTGACATCCGTAATTTCTAACTCTCCCCTTGGAGAAGGTTTTAAATTTTTAGAAATTTCTACTACCCTATTATCATAAACATAAAGTCCCGGCACAGCGTAGTTTGATTTCGGTTTCTCGGGTTTTTCTTCGATAGATAAAACTTTCCCTGTTGAATCAAACTCAACAATTCCATATCTCTCAGGGTCGTTCACTCTGTATCCGAATATTGTTCCTCCGGTATTATTTTTTATTGCATCATACATGAATTGTAAATTACCATAAAAAATATTATCACCTAGAATTAATGTAACACTGTCATTACCAATAAATTTTTCTCCGAGAATAAACGATTGTGCAATTCCGTTTGGCTGCTCTTGCAAAATGTACTCTATATTAATTCCATAGGTAGAACCATCTCCGAACAATTTTTTATACCACGGTATAGTTTCCTCATTAGAGACTATTAAAATATCTTTAATGCCTGATAGCATTAAAACAGAGAGCGGGTAATAAATAAGCGGCTTATCATAGATAAGACATAATTGTTTGCTGTAAATTTGTGTGATTGGATACAAGCGCGAACCTGAACCGCCTGCTAAAATAATTCCTTTCATTATAGTATAAATAAAATTTTTAAATTTCTAAACTGCGCCTGTTCTTTTTATAACTGACTTAAATGTCTCGAACAGCATTTTTAAATAACCTTTGTACGTTTTAAACTCAGTATACTCTCCTAAATAATCTTCATCTTCATGGGATAAATTTTCCATAACAGATTGATATGTATCGTGCAAAGCTCTTTCTTCTGCGGTAAGATTTGAACGTCCCCTTGCCTGCCAAAATCCTGCGAGACCAAGCTTTCCCTGAAATCTTACCTGTGCAACATCTGATAAATCTATAACTCCGTTTTCAATTTCCGATTTCAATCCTTTATCCAATAACTCTTTTGCTTCATAAGTAGGTAATGCCCAGATACCAACAAGACTCATCTGTCCTTTAAGTACATTCCAGAATAAAGGAAGCTCATCGATGGATGTCTTACGTAATATTCTTCCTATCTTTGTTACTCTTGGGTCGTTATCAATTTTATGGAAAGGTCCTGTATCGTATTTATTTTTTAAATCTTTTATTCTGCTATCTGCATCAAGATACATAGTCCTGAATACATAATACTTCACCGCCTTCTCTTTAAAATAAACATAGGAATGATTCCCTTTGTTTTCTACCTCGGGCGCCTTTAACCTTTTTGAGATATAAAACACCGGACCTTTGGAATCAAACTTAATCAGAATTGCTACTACAACAAATACTGGTGTGAGGAATAAAAGAGCAAAGAATGCTACAATTCTATCCGTGGCATTTATTAAAAATAAATTGAATTTAGTTTTAAAAGGAATTAACCTATGAGACATCAAAACATTATCATCATCAACGTACATTCCAAAATTTGCAGGAACACTCAGATGATAATTTTTATTTACGACTGAATCTTTCAGTTCAACATTTTTTCCTACGTATGTATTACTTAGAACAACTGATTTACTTAACGAAGCATTTTCATCAATAAATAATTCTTTCCCTAAAACTAACGGACCTTCAAGCTTTACATTTTTACAAATTTGAGTATTCTCACCTATGATTATAGGAGGTATAAAATTATCGCTGATTAAATCATCAAATTTTACTGAAGGATGAACATATATTCCTTCTTTAAGTTTCTTTTCATTTTTAAAATTTATATGCCCGTATTCACACAATCTCATGTTAAGATTCCAGTACTCTTCAAGCGAGTCAATATTATTCCATTCACTTTCTGTAACACTGCAATTTACGGATATATTATTTTTAAGTAGTTCCGGGAAAACATCCTTTGCTAAACTTGAGTGCCCTTTATCAGGAATATACTGAAAAATTTCAGGTTCAAAAATATACACGCCACAATTAATGTATTCGTCTTTTATATTATCCGACTCACTTATGCTTTTTAATTTACCGTCAGGAGTAGTTTCTACTTTCCAATCTTTAACAATTTTACTTGCTTTCTTCACGCAAAGTGTAGCAATGCAATTACTTTCTTTATGTTTCTTTAATAATTCTGTGAGGTCAGTATCATGATAACTGTCTCCTGCAATAACAAGGAATGTCTCGTTAAAAAAACTTTTTACTCTTTTTAATGCGCCCGCAGTTCCACACAGATTTTTTTCAATTGAGTAAGAAATATTTACTCCATACTTAGATCCTTCAATAAAACATTTATAGATCTTCTATGGTAAGAAATTAAGATTTACTTTTATATCATTAAAATTATGTTTCTTACAAAGCTCAACTGAATATTCCATTACCGGCTTATTACAAACAGGTAACATTGGTTTTGGAATTGTTGATGTAAGCGGTTTTAATCTTTCACCGGTTCCCGCCGCAAGTATCATTGCCTTCATTTTAATCACTCTCTCCGTTAATATTTTTAGTAATAGCAAATATATCTTTTCCTGTTTCTGTTCTTCGGTAGCTTACTTTATCTGAAAGGTAAGTGATTAAATATAATCCGTAATGTTCAGGTATTTCTTTGTTTTTGTTTCCTATGTTTCCGGTTTTTACGTGTGATAATTCCATATTATACTTTCCTGTCACCTTACTTAATACAATATTCTCATCATCTCTGTAAACAATAAATTCTTTATTGAACAGCTCATCTTTATAAGGAGGTATATTTCTATCAATGTAATTTCCTTTGCTATCAATAGTTTTTATCATAAAGCCCTCACCGGAAGTTTCAATTTCAATTTTTAACTCCGAATCGTTCAGAGTATACTTTAATGAAATATTATTACTTTGCGAGTGAGAAACAGCATTGGAAAATAATTCATAAATTAGAATTCGTAAATCCTGAATAAATTTATCCCTATCTTCTTCTTTTTTAAATTTTGCTTTCGACTTAACTAATACTTCGGCAGTATCATTTACAAAATGAATATAGTCAACAGAACTGTTTATTATTAATGATACGCTTTCTTCTTTCATTAAGAAATAGTTATTCTTTGGTTAGGAGTTTTGTAAGTAATACGTAAATCCAGGGGAAGAATAATGCGGTTACAAAATTTAACCTGCTGAAAATTAATTACGCTTTGAAATTTAAAACGACTTTATTAGAAGCTGCTTATTAGAAACTACTAACGGCATCTTCTCTTGCATCGAATATTTCAAACACTTTATACAAGCGTGTAAGTTCGAACATAGCTCTTACCGGTGCTTGTAAACCGACAATTTTAATATCGCCTTTTACTGCGGTAACTTTTTTCAGACCGGAAACTATTGCTCCAAGAAATGAACTATCAACAAACTCAACATCTGTCAAATCAATAATGATTTTTTTCTTCCCTTCTTTTTCAATCAGGTCGAAAAGATATTGTTTAAAATCTTTCGCAGCATCTGCCGTTGCTCTGCGGAGTTTTATAACAAGAAATGTCGCTCCGTTTTGATCAATTGCTTCATAATTCATTTTGTATCTCCTTTAAGGTTAATGTATTTTTTTTATTATAAAATTATCTTTTGGCTCTTTCCCAGATTACTTTTTGTTCACCTGTTAAATAACGCTTCAATCCGACATACGCAGAATAGTTCATAAGTAATAATACGTACGGAATATTGAAGATTTTCACCTTCTTTTTTTGCTTTTCTAAAATGTACCCGAGTACTGCAAATATATAGAAAATTAGCTGTACTAATAAAGTGAGAAAATAGATGTACGAAAGCCCGCTTTTTAATAGATATATGTTCAAAATCAATGCCAAAGGTATAATAAACGGCACAACAGCCCAACGTAGAACTCTGTGCGATATATATTGAAAAGAAAGTATTCGGTACTTAAAAATATTAAACAATGATTTCAAAATTCCAATCGCCTGAAAACCTCCGGCCGCTATCCTTCTGCGGCGGATATACTCTTCCCTCATATCTATTGTAGGTTCTTCTTCCGCATAAGCTTCAGGCTCGTAGATTACTCTGTACCCTTTTTCAGCAACTTTCATTGATACAACAAAGTCTTCAATCAATGTATTCTGCTCAACACCTGTGCCCCACAAATTTCTTCTTATTGCAAAAATTTCACCTGCGGCACCAACACATGTCCATATCTTTGAATCAATTTTTTTAAGAAGCGACTCATATTTCCAGTAAAGTCCTTCGCCTTCGCCGCTTGTAGAACTCGCACTTTTTTTAACACGCTTTTCACCTGCTACACAACCTACCTGCTTATCTGCAAAATGTTTTGATAAATTTATCAGAGCTTCTCTATTAAAAAAAGAATTTGCATCAGAGAAAACTAATATATCCCCTTTTGCTTTTTCAACTGTTCTATTTACCTGAGAAATTTTCCCTTTACGTTCAATATCCTTTGTGATTTTTATATTAAGCTCATCATCGCTGTCCAATCTGTCAATATATTTATCGATATTCTTTTTTCCCTGAAGTGAAATTTCCTCAGTTGTGAAGGATTCACCTTCCAAATGTTTTTCAAGCTCATCTAAAATATTTTCGTGCCTTATGTGCTTTGAGTCTTCATACTTTTTAAATTTTAAATATATCTCTTCATCCTTTGAAGTGGTATTTTTTAGCGAAGGATCAATTAAGAAATTCTTATAAAATTCATCTATCGTTTCATCTACAATATTCGAGGTATCGTAGGCAATTGCAAATACTACTTCAAGCTTTTCTCTTGGATAAGTCAATGCCTGAGTATTCTCAATCTTTTCTTTTATCACATGCTGCGGCTCACCTGATGCAGAGATAACAAATGTAATAGTTGGATAATATGGTTCACCTTCGGGGAATATTCTTTCAGACCTTATATAGTTATAAGGCTTCGGAATTAATTTCATAAGAAACGAAATTCTAGAAATCAAAATTATCAATATTCCATAGCCAGCGTAAGAATAGAAAATTGTGAAGAGGAAAAGCCAGAATAATATAGCTGCCGTTGTTTGCAAAAAATAAGTTAAATGAATTAGGGGTTAATCGCAGCGAATTGCAATCATACTTACATCGTCATCAAATACTCCGCCCGTAAAATCAAGAAATTTTTCTTTCACATAATCAAATTGATTCGGAAGGTCTGCAGACTGTTCAATAGAGAGTACTAGTCTCTCCATTCCATATTGCTCGCCTTGTTTATTTCGTGATTCTATTATTC
>JBBRQV010000147.1:0-8020 GCA_038225955.1 Ignavibacteria bacterium
ACAATCTTGATTATACAATTGAATCACGAATCATGATAGCTGTATTTAAGTCGCATAATGATTTTCAACAGAATAATATTCTTGATGAATATCTTCCTGAAGGTGTTGGCGGAGTAACAGAGCTATTCAAGAACAGAGCGCTTATTCCCTTGGAAGGAGATTATGAAAAGTTCAGGCACGTAATTCATCACGAGCTTTCACACGCTTTTATGAATGATATGTACTACGGCGGTTCGATACAGAATATCATTTCTAAAAATATTACTCTTAATTTTCCTTTGTGGTTCAATGAAGGGATGGCGGAAGTGCAAAGCTTATACGGTTTGGATAAAAAGACTGATATGTATATGCGGGATGCAGTGATAAATAATTACGTACCTCCTTTAGATTATATTAACGGTTATTTTTCATATCGCGGCGGGCAAAGTTTCTTTGCATTTTTAGCAGATGTTTACGGTGAGGAAAAAATCGGTGATTTGATGAATAACATTAAAACTTTCAGTGATGTCGAGGCCGGATTCCATGAAACGTACAAGTTGAGCATTTCCGATTTATCGGATAAATGGCTTAAGTATCTTAAAAAAATGTACTGGCCTGATATTGATACCCGAGAAGAAACAGACGATTTCTCAAAAAGAATAACTGACCATAGAAAGTCAGGCGGATTTTATAACGTTTCTCCGGTGCTTTCACCGAAGGGAGATAAATTTGCATTCATTTCAAATAGAGACGATAATTTTGATATCTTCATCGCAGATGCTGAGACAGGAAAAATAATCGATAAAGTTGTTAAAGGCGAAACATCAGTAAATTTTGAAGAGCTTCACATTTTGACACCCGGATTAACTTGGTCGCCTGACGGAAGAAAAATTGCCGTCAGCGTTAAAGCAGGGTCTAAAGATGCTATATTTGTTATTGATGTTGAAAGCGGAGATAAAGATGAATTGCCGATTCAGTTAGACGGAATATTCAATGTAAGCTGGTCACCTGTAAATAAAGATTTAATTGCCTTCGTTGGTAACAACAGCAAGCAATCAGATATTTATCTTTACAATCTGAAAACAAATCAGATGTCAGCTCTTACAAACGATGTATTCAGTGACGGAGTACCGACATGGAATCCTGATGGCACAGAAATTTATTTTAACTCAGATAGAGGAAGTTATACTGAACTATCTTCAATTCCTGCTGACTTCAAAATGTCAGATTATGATTTTGCAAGAAGCAATCTTTACAAAATAAATATTTCCACTAAACAGATTACACGCGAATCCTCAGGGAAAGATTACTCTGAAAGTTATGTTATGTTTAGCCCCGACGGCAAAAGAAAATTATATGTGTCAGACAAAAACGGTATAAGTAATCTTTACATAAGAGAAGCCGATTCATCAGGAGCCGAAGTTGAGAGACCTGTAACAAACTCATTGAATCCGATTGACCAAATCTCACTTTCACGTGACGGCAAAAAACTTTTATTCGTTGCCTTGAATCAGGGCGGTTACGATATTTTCTCCATTGATAATCCCCTTGAGAAATCTTTGAGCATGAAAGAGCTTCCGCTTACTGATTACATGATTAAAAGAAAAGAGTGGAGAGCAAAGTTTGGCGCAGACTACACTGATAATAATGTTAATCATAACAAACCAAAAGATTCAGTTGTAACACAGCCTAAAGATACAATTCAACTTGATAATAAGAATGATGTAGTATTAAAGACCGATACATTGAAATTATATGGTGATGACATAAGCTTAAACCTCGTTTCAAAAAAAGATACATCTTACAAAAACACTCAGGCTGCAATGGATTCTGTTTACAGATTCAATAAAAATTTCAGTGTTGCTGATAATGTAAACGATGATGGTTCATACAAAATAAATAATTATAAAATAAATTTCACGCCTGACTTGGTTTACGGTAATGCAAACTATTCAAGCTTCTACGGAGTACAGGGCGTTGCTACAATTGCGCTTAGCGATATGATGGGAAACCACAGAATTTATATTCAGACTTCCATGGTTGTTGACCTGAAGAACAGTGATTACGCAGTTGCATATTATTATTTGCCAAAACGAATTGATTACGGCATTGAGCTTTTCCATACTGCCCGTTTTATTTTATATTCTTTCAATCAGGGTAATGGTTATGCCGTAGATTCTCTTTTCAGATATAGAACTTTTGGAGGCGATGTAAGCGCATCTTATCCGTTTAATAAATTCAAAAGAATTCAGGGAAGCATTTCTGTAATGGGAATCTCAAGAGAAAATCTTGATAATGAAAACGCAATCTCACAGAGTAAAACTTTAATTATTCCATCAGTAAGTTTCGTTCACGATAATACTACGTTCGGATATACTGCCCCCATAAAGGGAACAAGATATAATCTTACAGCAATGGCTTCACCAAAACTTGGAACAGACGGTCTTGGGTTTACATCGCTAGTCGGCGATTTCCGCACATACTATAAAATAGCTGATGAGTATTCATTCGTTATGAGATTTGCGGGAGGCTACAGCATGGGACCGAATCCGCAAAGATTTTACATAGGCGGTACCGATAACTGGCTTAACCGAGAATTTGAAAATAATACCATACCTATAAGCAACATTGAAGAGTATGCATTCTCTACTCCCGGACTTCCTCTGAGAGGTTATAATTATGATGCAAAGGCAGGCTCTAAGTATGCCCTTTTGAATCTTGAGCTGCGATTCCCTTTGCTCAGATATTTCATTCTCGGCGCGCTTCCGATAGGCTTTGCAAATATAGAAGGAACTATGTTTGTTGATGCAGGTACTGCGTGGAGCGATAACAATTCATTACAGTTATTTCAAAAAGTGAACGGCTCAACGAGAATGAAAGATTTACTAATGGGAACAGGTTTCGGTGCGCGGGCAATTATGTTTGGTATTCCTGCAAAGTTTGATGTTGCATGGAGTTACGATTTAAACAAATTCTCTCCTCCGAAATATTATCTATCACTCGGAGTAGATTTCTAAAATAATGCTTTTTAAAATCCGTTCCAATAATTTTTTCAGCAATGAAAAACTTATTGGAACGGATTATTTTTTTATGATATTAACAATCAATTTAGCTGCTGTAGCATTTCTTGCCGGACTTACTTTATACTCACAAATTGTACACTATCCGCTTTTTTCATATATAGAAAAAAAGTCTTTCATTGAATACCATATATATCATCTGAAGAGAAGTACTTTTACGGTTTTTATTCCTATGCTTATTGAAGGCGCATTTGCGATTATCTTTGCATTGGATTATCCGGAAGCCGTTCCGGGAGCAATTCCATTTTTATGTTTATGTCTTTCAACAAGTATGTGGATAGTTACTTTCTCCAACATAGTACCTTTGCAGGATAAATTAACCGACGATGGATTTGATAAAGACACTATTGAAAAACTTGTTCAGATAAACTGGGTAAGAACATTTGGGTGGAGTGTTAAAGTTCTTTTACTGTTGTATTGTATGACGAAAGTCATATTTATTATGTAAAAAAATACGGGCATAAAATTCATGCCCGCCAATATTGTAATCTTATTTTATTTCCCAGGTTGAGCGTCCTTTTAACAAATCATTGATATCACCTTTCCCGCCTTTTTCATAGACTTGTTCAAACTGCTTTGCAATTGTTTCTTCATAAGAATCTCTTGCGATATCAAGGAATACACCAACAGGCATCGGAAGATGCGCATGATCAACAAAGCTGCTTAAAATAAATGCAAGCTCTCTTGAAGATTCATCATGAATTAATAAATCGTTTACCGAATGCACTCCATCATTTAAATCTACCATCACAGGATGAAAGCCATCAAGTTTAATTCCCTTATCTTTATTCTTTCCGTAAACTAACGGCTTACCATGCTGAAGATAAACTACGTTGTCTTCCTTAGTTTCTTTTTCGGTGTATAAAAAGAAGGCGCCGTCATTGTATATATTACAGTTTTGTAAAATTTCTAAAAAAGATGTGCCGTGATGCTTAGCAGTTCTTGTTATCATTTCCTGCAAGTGCTTTGGGTCTCTATCCATTGAGCGCGCAATGAAAGTTCCGTTTGCCCCGAGCGCTAAGTTTGTAGGATTGAATGGATATTCAGGTGAACCAACGGGACTCGATTTAGTAATCTTATTTCTTTCCGATGTTGGGGAGTACTGCCCTTTTGTTAGCCCGTAAATTCTATTGTTGAACATCAGCAAGTTCACATCAAGATTTCTTCTGAGTAAGTGCATAAAGTGATTTCCGCCGATACTCATTAAGTCACCGTCACCTGCCGTTATCCATACGGATAAATCGGGATTTGCAATTTTCACACCTGATGCAACTGCTGTTGCCCTTCCATGAATTGTATGGAAGCCATACGTATCCATGTAGTATGGAAATCTGCTTGAGCATCCTATACCTGCAATGAAAACAAGTTTCTCTTTTGTAATCCCCAGTGAAGGAAGCGTTCTCTGCACCTGCGCTAAGATAGAATAATCTCCGCAGCCCGGGCACCATCTTATATCCTGGTCTGATGCAAAATCTTTTGCAGTATAAATTATTTTATCTGTAATATCTGTTGTCATTGTAGTGTCCATTTTTATTTTCCTCCGTGTAAAATTTCTTCAATCTTTTCTTCTATTTCTTTTGCTTTAAAAGGCGAGCCTTTAACTTTATTTAAACCAATTGCATCAATCAAAAATTCACTTCTGATTATTTTTGAAAGCTGCCCCATATTCATTTCAGGAATAAGAACTTTATCAAATGATTTCAAAACTTCCTCTGTATTTTTCGGCATGGGATTCAAGTATCTCAAGTGCGCATGGGATACTTTATTTCCCTTCGCTTTTTGATTTTCCATAGCTGCCGTAATAGAGCCGTATGTACTTCCCCATCCTAATACTAAAAGTTTTCCTGATTGTTCTCCTTCAATTTTAAGTAAAGGTATATCATTTTCTATATTCTTAACTTTCTGCGCACGAAGATTTACCATCAGCTCATGATTTTCAGGTTCGTAGTTTACGTTACCTGTAATGTTTTGCTTTTCAAGTCCGCCGATTCTATGCTCAAGTCCCGGTGTTCCCGGTTTTACCCACGGACGCGCAAGATTTTCATCACGTAAGTAAGGCGCAAAGCCCTCAACTTCTGTTCTGAAATTTACTTCTATCTTAGGAAGGTCTTCATATTTTTTTACAAGCCACGGCTCTGAACCGTTTGCAAGGTATCCATCGGATAGCACAATTACAGGAGTCATATATTTTATTGCGATACGAACTGCTTCGTATGCAATATCAAAACAATCTGAAGGTGTACACGCTGCAATTACGGGAATAGGACACTCGCCGTTTCTTCCGTAAATTGCCTGTAATAAATCTGCCTGCTCGGTTTTTGTAGGAAGACCAGTTGATGGTCCGCCGCGTTGAATATCAATAATTACCAATGGAAGCTCAGTCATTACTGCAAGCCCCATTGCTTCAGTTTTCAGTGCCATTCCCGGACCGCTGGTAGTTGTTACACCAATTGCACCGCTGAATGCTGCGCCGATTGCAGAAGTTATAGCAGCAATTTCATCCTCTGCCTGAAAAGTTATTATACCGTATTTTTTATGCTTAGATAAATTGTGAAGTATATCCGATGCAGGAGTAATAGGATAGCTGCCCAAAAACATTTTCAATCCTGTGTTATAAGATGCGCATATAAGACCGATTGAAAGCGCCTCATTACCCATGATATTTCTATATAGTCCCTGCGTAAAATGCTCTGCGGGTTTTACTTCGTATCTCTCGCCGAACATCTCTGCCGTCTCACCGAAATTATATCCTGCATGAAGAGCGCGTGTATTTGCTTCAACAAGGTCAGGACTCTTTGCAAATTTTTCTTTTATCCAGTTCAGTGTTATTTCCATAGGTCTATCGAAAAGCCAGTACATAAGTCCGAGAGCATAGAAATTTTTACATTTATTTGCAGTCTTAGTTCCGAGTGGTAAGTCTTTTAAAATTTCAAGCGTAGATTTTGTGATATGCACTTTATAAACATAATATCCGTCAAGAGAATTATCTTCCAAAGGTGTTCCTTCATATCCTGCAAGCTCGAGATTTTTTTTCTCGAATGAATCTATATTCACAATTATCGTTCCGCCTTTTTTCAAATCCCTAATGTTCACTTTCAAAGCGGCGGGATTCATTGCTATTAATACGTCAGCTTCATCCCCGGGAGTGAAAATATCTTTACTGGAAAATTGAAGTTGGAATCCGCTGACGCCATACGTAGTTCCGATAGGAGCACGAATTTCCGCGGGGAAATCAGGCAGTGTGCCCAAATCATTCCCGAAAATTGCAGTCGTATCAGTGAACTGGCTTCCTGTTATTTGCATACCATCGCCGGAATCTCCTGCAAATCTTACCGTAACGCTTTCAACTTCTTTTTTATTCTTAATCTTTTTTTCTAATATTTCTTCTGACATTTGTAAGTCTCTTGTAATTTTTTGTGTATCTTAAAAGTAAATATAATATTTATATTTTGTAATGCAATAGGTCAGTAATTAATAAAGAATAATTGATAATGAACAATAGAAGTAATTCAAATCAAAGAGTATGAATTAAAATTACTTCAAAATAATACTTGCATTTTAAAAATGATAGCCATATATTTATATACCTTATTTTATTAAGGTATATATTCTATAAATCAAACTATTCTAAAAATGGAAAACACCAATGTGATTTCTGGAACCGGAAGTCTATTCGAACTTTCAAATTTATCCCATGTTCCTACCTCTTCGTTCAAGCCAATCGCTATGAAAAACAAATGGAGATTCGTTATCAAGAAGCATCGTGCCACCCGCCTGCACTATGACTTCAGGCTTGAATTCCCGGGCGTATTAAAAAGCTGGGTGATTGATATTCAAGGTCCCACAATGAAAGCAAACGAAGCTCGCAAAGTTGTAATGGTTAGTGATCACAATCCTGAATTCATATACCGTGAAGGAATAATTCCCGAAGGAAAATACGGCGCCGGCGAAATGCTTGTATGGGATAGAGGTGTTTATTTTCCTAAGTTCGGAGGAACTTCAAAAACTTTGGATAAGGAAGTACTCAACGCTATGCTGAACTTAGGCGAGTTGGACTTCTTTATAATGGGACATAAGCTAAAGGGAAAATTTAAACTTGTTAAAACCGAGAACCATAAATCTTCATGGCTGCTTATAAAAACCGATGACATCTATTGTACAGAGGAAGACATGACAAAATCAGACAGGTCAGTTATCACAGGGAAAACTCTCATTGATATAAAGAATAGCAGGAGAAGTGCTACTACTCCTGAGCCTGATATGTTTTCAATTTAGATTATAAGCGCAAACGAAAAAAGTCCTGCTCAAATTAATGAACAGGACTTTCGTTGTAATTATTTTTTAAATCTTACGCTGTTGCTTCTTCTGTTTGTTCAGCCGGAGCTTCATTGCTTGTTTCTTCTGCTACAGGAGCAGCTTCGTTTTTGACTTCTTCAACTTCATCGTCTCCGCCTTCTTTTCCAACGTGAACTTTTATCTTAGCGATAACGTCTTTCATTAATCTGATATCAACTTCATGGTTGCCCAAAGTTTTGATAGGCTCTGCAAGATGAATTTTTCTTCTATCAAGCTCGGCAAATCCTAACTTAGTTAGTTCATCTGCAATCATCTGTGATGTTACCGAACCGAATACCTTATTATCTTCACCGGTTCTTACAGTGATATTAATTGTATGCTTTTCAATTTCAGCTGCAATTTTCTTTGCATCATCCATTTGCTTAAGCATTTTTCTGCCCTGCTGTCTTCTTGTTTCTTCAATGCTTTTTACATTTGAAGCTGTAGCAGTTGTTGCAATTCCGTTTGGAATAAGGAAGTTTCTCGCATAACCGGCTTTTACTTCCATCACCTGACCTGCATCGCCAAGTAAATCGTAGTCTTTTTTAAGTATGATTTTCATATCGAAACCTTATACAAATTATAATTAAAAAGGGTGAAGAACATAATTCACCCTTAAATTGTGG
>JBBRQV010000148.1:0-7977 GCA_038225955.1 Ignavibacteria bacterium
GTGTAAACCGTACGATGCAAGTCCTATTAATACATCACCTTTCTTTACATTTTTCTTATCAACAATTTTCGATTTCTCTACAATTCCTGTTATCGAGCCGGCTAAATCAAAATCATCATTGTGATAAACTCCGGGCATTTCAGCAGTTTCACCGCCGATAAGAGAGCATCCGTTTGTTTTGCATCCTTTAATCAATCCCTTTACAACTTCCTCTGCAACTTTGCTTTTCAGTTTGCCTGTAGCATAGTAATCAAGAAAAAACTGAGGCACTGCGCCGCAAACTGCAATATCGTTGACACAATGGTTAACGAGGTCTTCGCCGATTGTATCGTACTTATTTAAAAGAGCTGCGATTTTTAGCTTGGTTCCTACTCCGTCAACACTGGAAACAAGGACAGGGGATTTGTATTTCTTGAAGTCGATTTGATAAAAGGAACCAAAGTTCCCAATACCCTGAATAACACCTTTTGTGAACGTGCTCTTAACAAGCGGGCTTATCGCTTTTACAAATTTATCTGCTTCGGTAATGTTTACTCCTGAGGACTTATAACTGACTTTCACTGTATAAATTACTAAAATTGCAGAATTTTATCAATGCAGTTTCATTGGGAAAATACTGCGTTTAAAGTGTTTAAAGTTAGTTTTTACTTTAATAGATTTAAAAGACTTTTTTTTGAAAATTTAAAGAGGTATTTATCTTAAATCAAAAAATTAATTCTTGTCAACGTTAACAGTATTCCTTTCTCTTCTTTTAACAGTAAATGTATTTGGTCAGGATTCGCTAAAAACGCATTTAAAAATTAATTCAAAAATTAATTCAGATAAAGTTGTACTAAATACAAAATTTCCCCGATACTTTCCTTATCTTGGTTTAGGTACATTAAATGGTGAGAGAATAGGCGGACTTGTACAATTCCACGAAAATTTTTCAGTTGAAGCATCATATGGGTATTTATTCGGAGTAGGATGGTCGCAAACAGATGCAGATAATATGGCTAACATAGGTGTAAGCATTCACATCCGTGATGATATTCCCGTGTTCTTTAGTTTAATTTATACCTGGCGAATAAGGCGCCCATCCAATCCCGATTTTATTAATATTAATGATGAACAATTTGCATCTCTGAATGTAGGTTATTTGGATTTAACGGAAAAAGGTTTGAAGTTTATGGGGAGAATAGGGCTTTATACAGATTTCAAAGATAAGTTTACTACTACTAGTCCGTTTAATTTTTTGAATATTGATATTGGCTTGGGATATTCTTTTTAAGTTCTACTCTTGCTTCTTCAAACTAAAAGATACCCACCCTGCTTTTTTAAAAACTACTAACATTACAACTATTATCCCCAGCATTACGCCAAGGCTTGAGTAAAATCCTATAGGGCTGTGCATAAAAGGAATAAACTCAAAGTTCATTCCGTAAATTCCTGTGATTAAATTTAGTGGAAGTATAATCGTTGCAATGAGTGTGAGCCGCTTCATGATATTATTCATGTTATTGTTCACGATGGAAAGATATGAGTCGAGCATACTTGTAACAACATCGCGATAAGATTCTGCGCTATCTACAATCCTGACTAAGTGATCGTATACATTTCTGTAATACATAGATTCATCTTTTGATACTAAATCATATTCTCCTCTGTAAAGTTTAAATAATATTTCTTTCTGATAACTTGCAATCCTTCTTATTTTTATCAACTGCTTTTTCATGTTGAGAATTTTCATCAGAGTATTATTCGAAGGCTGCATCTTGAAAACATAATCTTCAACCTTATCAATTTCATCTTCAATATAATCAAGGACGGGGTAGTATCTGTCTACAAGGGAATCAAGAATAATATGCAGAGCGTAATCAGGGCCTTTTTTGAGAATTGCTTCACGCAGCTGCTGATTTACACTTTCCAAAATGAAATTCTTTTGAGGCTCATTATGAACAGTTACAATAAAATTGCATCCAATAAAACAACTTAGCGAAAATTGTTTGTAATGTGTGTAATCTTCAGAGACAGTAATGCCGTTAAAAACAAGGAAGAGATAGGTCTCGTAATCATCAATTTTCGGAAGATGAACGTCTTCATTCTTATCTAAATATTTTAAACAATCCTCTATAGCAAGCGGATGGAAATGAAAAATGTCTCCAAGAATTTTAT
The DNA here is from genome assembly GCA_038225955.1 of Ignavibacteria bacterium. GTDB lineage: Bacteria > Bacteroidota > Ignavibacteria > Tepidaquicellales > Tepidaquicellaceae > JAFDZO01. The sequence goes on from JBBRQV010000148.1 coordinate 2,155, forward strand.
CCGATTCCTCTTTAGTCGGCTGCCATAAGTCAAGCCATACGAATTCATTTTCATTTTTTAAATCCCACGAATTAAATTCGTTTAATGAGATTGGCTTGCATCCGTTGGAGTTGTGATGTAGTATGGTTATCATAGTTTCCGTGTTTGAGTTACTTGCTTCAAATTAACAAACTAATTCATAATTCTAAATTCATAATTTCTACGAATTTTTCCCGTCAACCACTATCACAAACTCTCCCTTTAAATTTTCTTCACCGATTTGTTTTAGAATTTCACTTGCAGTTCCTCTGAAATGTTTTTCGTTTGGCATCGTCAAATCAAATCCTATAAAAATCTTTACAGCAGGGAAGACCTCTGCAAAGTCTGTCATTATTTGTTTGAGCCTGTAGGGCGCTTCAAGAATTGCAAAAACTTTATCAATACTTTTTAATCCGTGAATTTCTTTTTTCCTTATTTCACTTTTGGGTGAGAGGAAGCCGAGATAATAAAAACGGCTTATATCAAATCCCGAAAGCACCATTGCAGCAAGAACAGAATTTGCTCCATGAAGAAACTCAAGCTTTATATTGAAGTCTATACATTTTTTCAAGAGTGTTTTGCCCGGGTCGGCAAAAACTGGGGTGCCAGCATCAGATATTAGCGAGATATTTTTACCGTTTATTAAATCAAGAAAAATTTCTTCTGTGTCTTCGTTTTCGTTATGCTCGTTAATGCGTTTTAAATCTTTTTTTATTCCAAAAAATTTCAAAAGCTTTATGGCTTCTTTATATTCTTCAACGATAATGTAGTCAGATTCTTTCAGATAACGCAAGGCGCGCAGAGTCATATCTGCGTAGTTACCGATCGGAGTTGTGATTAGGTTAAGTGGCAATTGTAGTGGGTAAAATTAAATTATTCCTGTGCTTCCGTATCCACCTTCAGCGCGTTCTGTCTCGGATAAATTTTCATCTGCAATAAATTCGACTTTCTCATGCTTTGCTATTACAAGCTGCGCAATTCTATCGCCGTGATTTATTTCAAAAACTTCATTGCTATGATTTATAAGAAGCACTTTTACTTCGCCTCTGTAATCGGAGTCAATTGTTCCGGGAGTGTTCAGTACAGTTACACCGTTCTTCCACGCAATTCCGCTTCGCGGGCGAACCTGCGCTTCAAAGCCTTCAACTAATTCTATTATTAAATTTGTCGGGATTAATTTTCTTTCGCCCGGACTCAAACTAATTTTTTCAGAGGTAGAGCACCTCAGGTCTGCACCTGCAGAGCCTGAGGTTTTATATTCGGGTACAAATGCTTCACCCGAAGCTTCAAATTTTTTGTAAAGCACTTTCATCAATTTTTACGTGTTATGTACTGCGCTGGCAAAAAGTCCAAAAATCATAATGATAATAAAAATAATAAATCCTATTACAGCTAATATACAATGAGCAATACCAAGCCACATACCGATAGTTGCCATAGACCTTCCTGCTTCTGATGACCTGCCTTCGTTAATCGCGTTGATTTCCTTCTTGCCTAATATCCACGCAGGGATTGCAGTAATAATCGTACAACCAATAACCCATGAAGCTATGCCAAGTATCAATGCAAGAATCGCATTTGTACTTGCCTTGTTCTGGTCAACTGCGCCATATTGAGTATTGCCAAATGGCGGCGGCGGCGGTGGCGGCGGATTATAACTCGGCGGCGGTGGAGGTGGCGGCGGATTATAACTCGGCGGCGGTGGTGGATCAAAACTTGGTGGCGGAGGAGGTGGTGGTACAGAACCGCCATCTCCCATATCAGGACTAAATAGTTTGTAATTTTTCATGTGTGAATTTAATTAAGAAGTTTAGTAAATATAAAGGAATAATTTTGAATTTATAATGTACAATTTAGAATTGTTGATTTCATTTTTCACAGTATTTTAAAAATATTTTAACCTTTATGTAATTGAACGTATTTAAGAAAAGAAAGTTCGGATTGACAGTTATTAAATTTAATTATCAAATTAGATAATAAGCACTAAGACAGTTTTTTGGTTTTTGAGTCTGCTATAAAGTACCCTATACCAAAACCCAATACTATAGTTAATAGAATAATTCCAACTCCTACATCTTTTGAAATTTCGCGAGGTAATAAAATCGTAATAATAATTCCTAAAATTAAACCACTCATTAGTCCAGTCGTGGTTCCTATTCGTATAAATTTTTTATTATTTTTTAAACTAGTTTTATTTAAGACCTTTTTCTCTTCTTGCTTTTTGAAAATTGGATCAAATGACATTAGTGTCTGTTTGTAATTGTCTGCTATTTCTACTAAATAATTTTTGCTATTAGAATCCAATGTATGCTGTTTGTAGTAAGATACAGTTCTATTTCCTGATTTATATGAAGTCTCAAATCGTACACTATAAAGATTTTCGGTAGCTATTTTCACTAAAAATCTAAGTGTGTCAGAATTTTTAGGATTATAAATTAAAGCCTTCTCTAAAAGTTTAATAATTTTTTTACTATTCTTAATGTATTCAGTCCATTTTTTTTCATCTTGTAGATTTTCATTTTTGTGATCTGTACAAACGCTAAAAAGTTTTTTTGAGATTAAATTAATTTCCTCAGAAATACGTGATTTTAGCTCGAGAATATTTTCAGATTCAATTAAACTTATCGACTTATCAAAATAAGATAAGACCTCAGCCTCATTTATGTTATAAATCTTATACAGATAAGCACATGTTGAAGCTTTCCCAAACCAAGCTTGCGAATTTTTAACATCATATTCCAATACTTTACTAAAATAATCATAAGATTCTTTATAGTTGCCAACTTTTAAAGCTTCATTTCCAAGGTTTAGTAAGTTTGGAATGTTTCCTTCAAAAACAACTTTAACAGCATCTCTAACTTTAATATCAACTCCACAGTACATACACTTTACAAAGTCTCTGTCATCAGGAACTTGTAATTCACCATCACAGTTGGGGCATTTAGCTGCAATAAATTTCATAAGATTTTTAACATTATTGTTACGAAATTAAATAGAATAACTATGATATTCAAACTATTTGTATAAATGAATCAAGAATAAAAAATAAAAAAATCCGGCTAGCTTTTACGCCAGACGGATTTTTTCCTTTTAGTACTTTACTACAAAATTTTTTATAACTTACTTTATTAAACTCATTCTTTTTGTTTCAGAAAAGTCAGGAGTGATAATTCTGTAGAAGTAAACACCTGATGATAAGCCTTCTGCTAAAAAATTATACTCGTAGTTTCCACCGTTAAGATTTTCAGAGACTAATGTCTGCAATTCGTTTCCTATTTCATCGTAAACTTTCAATGTAACAAATTCTGATTTTGGAATTGCGAAATTTATTTTTGTTGAAGGATTGAAAGGATTAGGATAATTTTGCTCAAGCTTAAAGTTTGCAGGAATTATGTTAGAGTTATTTGCAACAGAAGTCACGCCCGTAAGCTTTGCAAGCCAAAGAGAAGCATTCATAAATAATCGCGAATGGTTCGTTCCAAGCTCCGTCCATCCCGGATAAACCGTATGCCCCGATGAAGCAGTTCCGTCATCGCAAGGGGAGCTGTCTCCTTCTATACAAATTCTTCCTGTACCGAAAAGTGATGTTGCCATCATTATGCCTGTACTTCCCTGAGAGGAAGAAGTCTTCCATATTACACCTTTAGCATTTGCATTCTGAGTAGTATTTATTATCATCGCACTTCCATTGGAAAATTTCAATTGTTGAACCGCTCCTATAGGACCGTTAAGAATAGGGTTGCCGCTCCATGCCGTTAATATATTGGAAGTTGTTTCAGAGAAATTAGTAGAGTCGAGTAAAATTCCAAATGCATTTGATTGTACAGAATTATTTCTCACTAAATCATTTATAACTCTTACCGCATCCCACCCATCGTTGTTTCTATCTGCGCCGGCGTGGTCTGAAATTAAAAACAATCCTCCGCCGTTTTGCACGAAGTGCATTATCGCAGTTTTTTCTGCGGCAGTGAAGGGTGTATTAGGTTCATCAATAACATAAACATCGTAATTAGATAAATCCTGAGCTGCAGCTGTACCATAGGTAATTGCAGTTCCCGGAGGAAGAGTTTCAACAGTGTTGCCATGCTGAACTAATGCAATTCCCCATGCGGAAAGAGAGCCTGTCCAGTATGTTTCCAGTGTTGATTGTGTTACAGTTGATTGTAAAGGTGTTGGATATCTTTGCGGATTTGAATCTTCATCAATTACCCAATCGGCATTTCCGGCAGTTTCAGCTTTTGTAGCGTCGAATAAGAATTTTTTAGGTACAGAGTATGAATTTGATGCAAATAAGAAAAGAACAACTACCAAAAGTAGTTTTTTCATGTTTAGAGGTTTAGTTTTTGTATTTGGTGAATACATATAAAAATAAGTGTTTTAAAGATAAAAAACAAAAACGAAACTTTCTCTCCCCTAAGAAAGTTGGGGAACTATATGGGTGGTATAAATCTGATATAGTATGTTTACATAAATCTCAAATGTTAAACATTGCTTGAACATTTTCCCTCAATCTCTTCTTCATATCTTCTTCACTTACATTCTTAAACTCGGCGATTTTTTTTATTGTGTTAACAATGTAGGCCGGCTCGTTTGGTTTTCCACGATAGGGTAGCGGGGAGAGAAACGGGGAATCCGTCTCCGATAAAATTTTATTTATTGGAGTTTGTACAATAGTTTCTCCGAAGGCATATTTTTTATAGGTTACATTTCCTGTGAAAGAAACATAAAAAGTATTCAGTTCCATTACTCTATTAAGCTGCTCTACTGTTCCATCAAAGCAATGGAATTGTCCCTTTAGCTTTTCCGAATAATTATCTCTCACAACATGTATTGCATCGTCTATCGAATTTCGTGTGTGAATTATCACAGGAAGACCTTTATCTTTTGCAAGCTCTATGTGTAATCTGAAAAATTCTTTCTGCTTATCATTGTACGACGTATCCCAGTAGTAATCTAATCCCGTTTCACCTACACCGACAATTTTTTCATTCCCGAATAGCTTTTCTATTTTTTCAAGCTCATCATATTCGTATTTATTTACATCAGTGGGATGTATACCTAGCGCAGCATAAACCATCGGGTACTTTGCGCAAAGCTCAAGTAATTGTACTGAAGTTTTATAATCAACTGCCGGCGCAATAATTTTTTCTATTCCCGCATCTTCGGCGCGTTTTAAAATTTCATCTATATTTTTTATAATATCTTCGTAATAAAGATGCGCGTGTGTATCTACAATCATTTTGTGTTTATGAAATTAAGAATTTGTTACGATTGTTCTTAAAAGATTTGAGAAATTCTTATAGGCGCTTAGCCCTGCTTCTACAACTTCGGCGTGCTCGGTAACTCCGTTTGGTGATGTGCGAAGCAGATTTGTTATGCAGGAAATTCCCACTACGTTAATGCCGTTCTTCTTTGCGTAAAGAATTTCCGGAATTGTTGACATTCCTATTGCATCTGCCCCCATTTTGCGAAGCATTACAATTTCTGATTTGCTTTCGTATGCGGGTCCTGATAAAGCTGCGTAAGTACCTCTTCTTAATTTTATTTTACTTTCTATTGCAAGATTTGAAATTTTATCAAGAGAAGGATGGTGGTAGCACGAAGCATTCGGCTGAAAAACTCTCCTGTTCATTAAATCGATATGAGAGGTAATGAGCATTAAATCAGCAATATTATACGTAAGGTTTACACCTCCGGCAGCATTTGTAATTATTAAATTTGTAACGCCAAGCTCGATTGCCTTATTTACATTTCCAAAAACCAGTTCGTGTGAGTAGCCTTCGTAATAATGGCTTCTTCCTTCAA
>JBBRQV010000149.1:0-7935 GCA_038225955.1 Ignavibacteria bacterium
TATATTTAATACCTTTTTTGCGAACTGTATATTTTTTAAAATTGTTATAAATCGAAAATCCTGGTTTGAATAAATACATAAAATTAGTAATTATAGTCGTATTAGTCGGAATAATACTCTATTTTTTAATTCCTAAGTTAACTTCCAAAGAAAAACCTCAAACTCAAAACCAATCTCAAGGCGACGGTTCAACTCCTGCTGACGGATACATAATAAAATCCAGTACTCTTGATAATGAAATTCAGGCAGTTGGAACAATAAGAGCAAATGAAGAAGTGGAAATCCGCAGCGAACTATCCAGAAAAATAACTTCGATTAATTTTAAAGAAGGCTCATTAGTCGGAAGAGGAAAAACATTATTTAAGCTTGACGATGCAGATTTAGTGGCAAGCCTTAACAAGCTGAAACTGGATGAAGACCTCGCGGTTATTAATGAGAAAAGAAATAAAGAGCTTTTAGATAAAGGTCTCTTATCCCAAGCTGACTATGATATTCAGATTACTAATTTAGCAAAAATACGAGCAGATATGGAATCTGTTAGGATACAAATTGATAAGACAAGCATCAGAGCACCGTTTGGCGGATTCGTAGGATTAAGAAATGTAAGTATTGGAAGCTATGCCACGCCTACCAATGTTTTAACTACAATGCAGGATTTAAGCAAATTGAAAATAGATTTCTCCATCCCGGAAAAATATATTAATTTTTTCAAAACAGGACAAAAAATATTTTTTAAAGTTGAAGGTATAGATGAAGAATACGAAGGTGAAGTTTATGCATTTGAACCGAAGCTTGAGAACGGCACAAAGACTTTAATACTTAGAGCAATTAGCAACAGAGCAAACACAAAATTACTTCCCGGCAGCTTTACAAATGTCCGTTTAATAATGAAAGAAATTAGCGACGCTATTCTTGTTCCTACGGAAGCAATAATTCCGAATCTTAAAGGTCAAAGTGTTTATGTTGCCAGAAATGGTAAGGTGAAATCAATTGATGTGGATTTAGGAAAACGTCTGGAAGATAAGGTACAGATTATCGGTGATATTACACCCGGCGATACCTTAATAACTACAAATATTTTACGATTAAAACCTGATGCAAAGGTAAAAATTGCAAAAGTGAATAATTAATTTTGATATAAAACTTTGAGTTTATCCGATACATCAATAAAAAGGCCGGTCTTCGCAATGGTAATAAGTATTGTGCTTGTTATCTTTGGTTTTGTAGGCTTTAAATATTTACAGATAAGAGAGTACCCAAGTATTGACCCTCCGATTGTAACCGTTACAACAAGTTACCCGGGCGCCAACTCAGATGTTATTGAAACACAGATAACCGAACCGCTTGAACAGGATGTTAACGGAATTGAAGGCATCAGGTCTTTAACTTCAACTTCACGCGAAGGTCAAAGCACAATTACAGTTGAGTTTAATCTTGACAGAGATTTAGAATCTGCTGCCAATGATGTGAGGGACAGGGTAAGCCGGTCGCTTAAAAATCTTCCGAAGGATATTGACCCCCCAATTGTTGAAAAAGCTGATGCGGACGCGACACCCATTATTTTCTTAACAGTTTACAGTGATTCAAGAAATATACTCGATGTAAGTAAATTCGCTTCGGATGTAATCGCTGAAAGAATGCAGACAATTAACGGAGTTGGTTCGGTAAGAATCTTCGGAGAGAAAAAATTATCAGTAAGGCTGCGGCTTGACCCAAATAAGATGGCTGCTTATAATGTTACTCCTCTTGATATTCAGAACGTTTTGAACAAACAAAACGTGGATTTGCCTTCCGGTAAAATTGAAGGATGGTCAACCGAAATTACAATCAGAACTTTTGGCAGGCTCTATGACATTAACCAGTTTAATAATCTGACCATCAAAGAAGACAAAGGAAAAATTGTAAAATTCAGCGATATAGGATTTGCAGAATACGGCGCAGAAAATGAAAGAATTGCTCTTAAGCGTGACGGAAGACCCGGAGTGGGTGTGGCTGTTCTTCCTCAAGCAGGAGCGAATGTAATTGAAATATCAGATGAGTTTCAAAAAAGACTGGAGCAATTGAAAAAGGAAGTTCCCCCCGATATAAAATTAGATTTGGGATTCGACTTCTCCACATTTGTAAGAAAAACTTTAAGCGAAGTGGAAGAAACCATTTTCATCGCATTCGGTCTTGTAGTTTTCATTATATTTCTTTTCCTGAGAGATTGGCGCTCAACATTCATTCCTGTTATAGCAATTCCTGTTTCAATTATTGCAACGTTTTTTGTAATGTATCTTTTAAATTTTTCAATAAATGTGCTTTCATTAGTAGGCATAATTTTATCAATCGGATTGGTATGCGATGATGCTATTGTAGTGCTGGAAAATATTTATTCGAAAATTGAAGATGGAATGTCTCCCAAGCAAGCGGCATTTAAGGGAGCAAAGGAAATTTATTTTGCGGTTATCTCTACTACGTTAACCTTAGCAGCTGTTTTCTTTCCGATACTGTTTATTCAGGGACAAACGGGAAGATTATTCAGAGAGTTCGGTGTTGTAATTGCTGTTTCGGTTTTAATTTCTGCCTTCGTTGCTTTAAGTTTAAGTCCGATGCTTAGTGCTTTTATTTTAAAAAGGCACGATGCGCACAATAAGTTTTATAATGTAACAGAACCATTTTTTGTATGGCTGAGCAAAACTTACAATAAATCACTTGAAAGTTTTATGAAGGTGAGATGGCTGAGTATTATTATTGTTCTTGCTGCATTTGGAATTATATTTCTTGTGGGAAGTCAGTTAAAGTCAGAGCTTGCTCCTCTTGAAGACCGTTCTAATATAAGAATCTCTGCGCTTGCTCCTGAAGGAGCTTCTTATGAATACACAGAACGCTATCTGGATGAAATAACTAAATATGTAATTGATTCAGTTCCCGAAGTAACTTCTCCTATTACCTTAGTTGCTATAGGCGGAGGAAATAATGCCACCAATTCAGGCGCGCTTAGTCTATATCTTAAAGATCCTGATGAAAGAAAACGTAGTCAAAAAGAAGTATTCACGCAGCTTTCAAAAGCGCTTACCAATTTTTACGGAGTAAGAGCGCTGCCTACCCAGCCACCTACAATAGGCTCTAGATCAGGAGGTCAACCAATACAATTCGTAATTATGTCAAATAATTTTGATAGTCTTGTAAATATTCTTCCCAAATTTTTAGAAGAGGCGAAAAATAACCCTGTCTTACAATTTGTCGATGCAAATCTTAAAGTAAATAAGCCTGAACTTGCTTTGACAATTGACCGCGACAAGGCAGATGTGCTTGGAGTTTCAATCCAAGATGTTGCTCAAACTTTGCAGACTGCCTTAGCAGGCGTGCGCTATGGATATTTTATACAGGATGAAAAGCAGTATCAGATTATAGGACAACTTGAAAGGGAGTACAGGGATAAGCCGAGTGACCTTGACAATATATATGTAAGGAATAAAAGAGGAGAATTAATTCAGTTGAGCAGTTTGGTTTCTCTTAAAGAGCAAGCAACTTCACCCTCAAGATTCAGATTCAATAGATTTTCTTCAGCTACCATTTCTGCCGCACCGGTTCCTCCAAATACTCTTGGCGATGGAATAAAGGCTATGAATGATATTGCCAAAAAGGTTTTAAATGAAAATTATACAACTGCTTTAACAGGGGAGTCAAGAGATTTTGCTGAAAGTTCATCTAGTCTGCTCTTCACTTTTATTTTTGCAATCGTAATTATTTTTCTTGTTCTTTCTGCTCAGTTTGAAAGCTTCATCGACCCGTTCATTATTCTTCTTACAGTTCCGCTTGCAATCACAGGAGCGATTTTAAGTCTTTGGATTACAGGACAAACTATCAATATTTTTTCACAGATTGGTATTATTATGCTTGTCGGGCTTGTTACAAAAAATGCTATCTTAATTGTAGAGTTTGCTAACCAAAGAAAACAGCACGGACTTACTAAGCTTGAGGCAGTTATCGAAGCGGCTGAGGCAAGGTTCAGACCTATTTTAATGACTACACTTGCAACTACGCTTGGTATTCTTCCGATTGCTTTAGGTTTCGGCGCAGGAAGCAGAGTTTCATTGGGAATTTCAGTTGTTGGCGGACTTTTATTTTCTACCTTTTTGTCTTTATTTATAGTTCCTGCAGTTTATTCTTACATTGCAAAAGCAAAACCGAATGTAGTTGAAGAGGAAATGGAAGACCCTGTAATAGATAAAAATATTGATGGAAAACATTTGCCTGAACCTGAAGGCGCATGATAAAATTAAAAATAATTTTTAAATAAAAAACGGGGCGATAAGCCCCGTCTTTGTTTAATCACGTAAAATTACAATTTTAACCTACCTAAATCTTCTTTCCATTTTTATTCGTATTTATAACAGAATTATTTATCAACTTTTTTTGTTATAAATTGAAACCAATTCAAACTATGAAAAACCACATGAAGTACAGAAGCGTTTTTAAGCTAAGCTTAATCGCGCTTTTTTTTAGTTTTTATTTTACTGCATGCTCGCAGATAAAATCATCGGGCAGCAGCGATATACCAAAAGAGAAATCAAATCTATCAAATACAGGAGATAAAAAACAAATGTCAGGCGACACAACAAAATACAAGAAAGCAATTTTCGCATCGGGATGCTTTTGGGGCACACAATTCTATCTGCAAAAAGCAAAGGGAGTTGTTTCAACTGAAGTAGGATTTACCGGCGGCACAAAAGATAACCCGACTTACAAAGAAGTTTGTACTGGAAAAACAGGACATGCAGAAGCAACACTGGTAACTTACGATCCCGAGCAAACTACTTACGAAGAATTAGCGAAATTATATTTCGAAACTCATGACCCTACACAAGTCAACAGGCAGGGACCGGACATCGGAACACAATACAGAAGTGAAATTTTTTATGTAGATAACGATCAGAAGGAAACCGCTGAAAAACTTATTAATGTATTAAAAGGCAAAGGATACGATGTTGTAACGAAAGTTACGGCTGCCTCTACTTTCTGGAAAGCAGAAGAGTATCATCAGGATTATTATGAAAAAAATAATGGAAGCCCTTACTGCCACATTTATAAAAAGAAATTCGATTAATATGCATTAATATAATTTTGGTAAACAAAACTTATATTTTGTTTATCTGTAATGCTCCCCTGATACCGCTTCTAGGTTTCAGGGGTTTTTTATTTTCATATCACTAAAAAATACTTCTTCTTAACTTAGCACAAGTCAAACAAATACTCCAATGGAAGAGCATATACTCAAAATAAAAAAAATTGAACACGCAACGCATGACGTGTTGCGCATAGTTTTAGAAAAACCTGAAGGATATAATTTCAATCCCGGACAGGCAACGGAAATTTCTATTAATAAACCTGAGTGGAAAAAGGAAAGAAGACCGTTTACATTTACGGACTTGCCATCAGAAAATTATTTAGAGTTTCACACTAAGACTTATCCCGAGCATAAAGGAGTTACCAATGAATTGCTTTCGTTAAAAACTGGGGACGAATTAATCATACATGATGTATGGGGAACAATCGGCTATAAAGGTGAGGGAGTTTTTATTGCAGGCGGAGCGGGAGTAACGCCGTTCATAGCAATATTCAGATATTTGAAATCAAAGAATGAGCTTGGTAATAGTAGACTATTATTCTCCAATAAAAAGAAAGAAGATATAATATTAAAAAATGAGTTTGAAAAAATGCTGGGAGATAATTTTGTAAATATTTTATCGGAAGAAGAAACGAAAGAATATCCTCACGGATACATTACCGAAGATTTTTTAAAACAAAACATAGGAAGTACAGACCAATTTTTTTATGTCTGCGGGCCGCCTCCTATGATGGATGCGATTGAAAAATATTTAGGTAATCTTGGAGTGAAGAAAGAAAGTATTGTGAAGGAAGAATTTTAAAGTTTTTCTCTAAAATAATACCATCTGTCGTTAATTTTTTTAGTTTCAATATAAGATAAGCTTTCAAAAGCGAGTCCATATATATTGCTTTTGTAACCAAGCCCACTTAATCTATCCTGATAAAACAAAGTATAATGATTATCAGCTTTAGTAACCTGCATAATTTTCTTTGTATGTATTCTCTCTATAATTGAATTAAACAATCTAATATCCAAGGAATCTTTCCATACAAAATTAGCAAATTTTTCTGTTGTATCTTCATTAGTTTCATAATCCATAGAAGTTAGTTCAAGAATACTTTCAATCTTGGATGTAGTTAAAAAAACATAATAACGCTGTTCCGAATAATTTATTTCATACTTAACAACTTCGCTGAACCTTTCATATTTTTTACCCAATTTTCCATTAGGCCAATCACCTGATAATTTTCTTATCTCTCTAAGTTTAGGTAACAGTTGGAATGTACTATCTATTGCTACTAATTCTCTTTGATTCTTATTAAAAAAATCTACAGATTCTTCGTAAGTTTTTACACTACACCCTGCAATCATAAACAATAGAGGGACAATGATATGAATAATAATTTTCATTTTCCTTCTTTCACCTTCTTTAAATTCCTCACCCACCCTGCATACTTCGTTCTTCTCACCGGCGTGCCTTCAAACAACTTATTAAACTCTTCCTCAGATAATTTCATCAACTCATCAACATTTTTATTATAAGTTTCTTTTTTCGGAAAAAACCTTTCATCCTCAGTAAAAACATTTCGCGAATTATATGGACATACATCCTGACAAGTATCGCAGCCGTAAATCCAGTTATCAAGATTTATATGCTCCGGTATCTCTCCGCGATTTTCAATCGTCTGATACGATATACATAAATTCGCATCGAGCTTGTACTCATCGTATATTGCACCCGTCGGGCAGGAATTTATGCAGAGCATACAATTTTTGCAAATGTCATCTTCAATCGGCTTATCGTATTCGAGTTCAACGTTTATCAAAATTTCGCACAGAAAGAAAAAACTTCCTATAGCAGGATTTATAATATTCGTATGCTTCCCCACTGCTCCGATGCCGCTACGCTGCGCCCAGATTTTATCCATCATAGGACCGTCATCTACGTAAGCTCGTGTCTTTATATCGGAAGATAATAGTTCTATCTCTGCGCATAATGGTTTTATTTTTTTCTTTATTACTTTATGGTAATCTTTCTCACCCCATGCGTAGCGGGATATTTTTCCAATATTTTTATCTTCTGAATGCTGGTAAGGAGTATCGTAAACGAAGGCGAGAGAAATAATTGATTTTACTTCAGGCATTATAAGGAAGGGATTTACTCTTTTCTCAAAAGAGTTATTAAGCCAGTTCATATCGGCATTCTTTTTTTCATCTAGCCATTTCTTAAAATAAATTTCTTCCTTATCAAGAATTTCTGCTTTCGAAAATCCGCAGAGCGCAAAGCCGTACTCTTTAGATTTTTGCTTTATTATGTTTGATAGGATTTGTTTATTCATTCTAAATTTGACCTTACAGGATTAAAAACCTGTCAGGTCTTTTTGTTCAGCTAACACTAGAAATGAAAATCAAATAATTTTCTTTTCGGCTTCTTCACATAAATATAATCGTCTTCAATTTTTAGCTCGTAGGTTTTCAGTTTGCAACCGATTTTTGTCGGCTGCTCGCCTGTTTCAAGGTGGAATTTAAATCCGTGAACCGGGCAGGTTACATACATTTCATCTATATATCCGTCAAACATCTGCGGGACGTGATTATGCGGGCAAATATTATCCACTGCATAAACTTTATCATAGATTTTGAACACAGCTATCTCATGGTCGTCATCTAACTGAAACTGCTTTCCTTTTTTATTGGGAAGCTCCGATAGTTTGAATGTTTTTATGTACTCGTCTTGCATATTCTAAAGTAAAAAAATCAAATCATAGATTACACAGATTTATGACTGATTAAAATGATTGACGCGGAAAATTTAGCCAACCAATTTCATCGATTAAATA
>JBBRQV010000150.1:0-7873 GCA_038225955.1 Ignavibacteria bacterium
AACTTGCGCCGTCATTTACTCCGCTGGAATTTCCCGCAGTAACTGTTCCGCCTTCTCTGAAAGCAGGCTTTAGCTTTGCAAGTTTTTCAATCGTGGTATCAAATCTTGGAAACTCATCAGTATTAAAAATCACAACATCTTTTTTAGATTTTATTTCTACAGGTAAAATTTCATTATTAAACTTTCCTGTTTCAATTGCTGCTTTAGCTTTCATTTGTGATTTATATGCAAACTCATCCTGTCTCTCTCTCGTAATTTTATATTTTTCTGCAACGTTCTCTGCTGTTTCTCCCATAGAAAACGGATGATGAAGTTTTGCAAGCTGTGGATTTGTAAATCTCCATCCTATTGTAGTATCGAAAACTTCAACTTTTCTTGAGAATGGTTCTGCCGCTTTTGCCATTACAAAAGGAGCGCGGGTCATTGATTCAACTCCCCCTGCTAAATAACATTCGCCGTCCCCGTTTCTTATTGCACGCGCTGCATCAATATAAGCCTGCATCCCTGAACCGCAAAGTCTGTTCACAGTTACCCCACCAACGCTCAGTGGAAGTCCGCCAAGCAGCACGCACATACGCGCAATGTTTCTGTTTTCTTCACCTGCGCCGTTAGCATTGCCGATAATTGCATCTTCGATTTCTTCTTTTTGAATTCCTTTAAATTCAAAATTTCTTTTCACAAGTTCCCTCATTAAAAGCGCCATCATATCATCAGGTCTCGTGTCTTTTAATGTTCCCCCATATTTTCCGATTGGTGTTCTCAATCCATCGATTATATAAACTTCTTTCATTTATTCTATTAAATTAAATTTTGTAATAACTCAGAATTTACTTAATTTATTAAAGTTTAAAAACAGATTAGTTTTGCTCCAAAAATTGCTAAGAATTTGCTTGAAATCTTATTGTGAGATTTTTGTTAGGTTTTTGTTAGGTTTTTGTTAGAATTTATTTTAATTTTACTATGTATTACTAAACTTCAATCCATCGAATTCCCCCGATTTACTGATGGGTATTTTTTTTAAAAATTAACCTTCACCCATGAAGAAAATCAATCTACTAACTCTGATTTTTATTTTTACAGTATGCATTGTTTCCTCATTTCATTCGGAAAATTTATTTTTAGGTGAAAGTGATGATGAAGATGAATTTGAAAATCCCAATGAAAGAATTGAACAGGAATTTCAAATGCTGCGTGACCCGGTTACAAATCGCATTCCTTCAAATATAAGAGCTAAAGAATTGGAATGGGCAAGTCGTCAGCCTAAGATAGATTTAACCACTATGGATAACAGTAACCTTACCGAAAGAGGACCTGATAACCGCGGTGGAAGAACAAGGGCCTTAGGAATAGATGTAAGAAGCGCATCAGCAGCAGCGACTACAATTATTGCAGGCGGAGTATCAGGCGGTATTTTTAAATCAACGAATAACGGAACAAATTGGGTTAATACTTTCGGCACATCACAGTTAAGAAGTGTTACATGCCTTGCTCAGGATTTCCGTACAGCGAAAGAAGATACTTGGTATGCCGGTTCAGGCGAAAGATTCGGTAACTCTGCAGGTTTAGGAGGCGCCTCTTTTCTTGGTGACGGAATTTATAAATCTGTTGATAACGGATCAAGCTGGTCATTGCTTTCAAGCACATCGGTCTTTACTCCGCAATCATTTACTAATGAATTTAATTTTATTTTCAATGTTGCAATTGACCCTTCAACAAATACTCAGGATATCGTTTACGCTGCAGCTTGTGACGTTATAAAGAAAAGTACTAACGGTGGAACGAACTGGACAACAGTTATTGGTAACCTTGCTGATAATTCTGCAACTGACGTACTTGTAACATCAAGAGGAATTGTGTTTGCGACATTTTCAAGTACTAATTCAGATACTGCAAAGGGAATTTACCGCTCTGCAGATAAAGGCGTAACATGGACAAAAATAAACCCATCCTTTATGCCAGCAAACTATACAAGATTAGTTTTAGCTTCTTATCCAAATCCAAACCAGGTAAGAACTACAGGTATTCCTGTTGATACAATAACAAGACGCGCATTGATTTATGTATATGGGCAAACACCGGGCTCAGGAAAAGTTGGCGACCCGACAAATGCAAATGAGTGGGTTAGCTTATGGAAGTATAACGATTCGACTCATGTCTGGACAGATTTATCTTCAAATCTTCCTAATGCATTAGCTCCCGTCCAGGGACTTAATACTCAAGACTCATATAATTTAAAAGTTGCAGTAGGTTCAAAAGATTCAAATTTAGTTTTTGTCGCAGCAACAAATCTTTACCGGTCAACTGATGGCTTTGCCACTTTAGTGGGGGCATCAGGATGGTGCGGAGGTTATGCAACTTCTAACAACGTTTCTCAATATCCAAATCATCACCCGGATAATCATTCATTTGTATTCCACCCTGTTAGTGATTCATTGGCTTATAGCGGGAACGATGGCGGTATTTCATATACTTCAAATACATATAATACTACCGGCGGCGCAACACCTGTAATCTGGTCTTCATTAAATAACGGTTATAATGTTACACAATTGTATTCCGTAGGTATAGCGCCTGAAGCAGGCAGTAATTTAATAATTGGTGGTGCGCAGGATAATGGCACACAGGTCTTTAATGCCGTTGGTTATCCTTTCTGGCAGACCAGTCCCGAAGGCGGAGATGGTACATATGCAGTGGTTGCTCCGGTAGCAGACTACACTATGTATTATGCTACGCAGAACGGAAGAATAAGAAGCTGGCAGAGAGATTTGAACTTCATACAACTTTTTACTCCGGGAGCAAGTTTGAATCAGCTATTCGTAAATCCTTTTGATTTAGACCCGACTAATTCACAATATTTATATTATGGAGGAGGCAGCTCCAGCACAACTACAGGTATATGG
The DNA here is from genome assembly GCA_038225955.1 of Ignavibacteria bacterium. GTDB lineage: Bacteria > Bacteroidota > Ignavibacteria > Tepidaquicellales > Tepidaquicellaceae > JAFDZO01. The sequence goes on from JBBRQV010000150.1 coordinate 2,901, forward strand.
CGAAATGATAATGTAAAAACATTCAATCCGGCAAGCACATGGACATACTTATCTTCATCGCAACTTTCTCTTGGCGCAGGAATTTCTGTAAGCGCAATAGGAATTTCTACGGCAAGTAGTGCTAATGTAGTTTACTATGGAACAAATACAGGACAGGTAAGAAGAATTGATAATGCCAATACTGGAAGCACTCCGACAGTTACAAATATTACATCGGGTTCTTTTCCTGCCGCATATGTAAGTTCAATTTCAGTTGATAATAATAATTCAGCAAACGTTTTGCTTACATTCAGTAATTATAATGTAAACAGAGTCTGGTACAGTACAAACAGCGGCTCAAGCTGGACAAATGTCAGCAGCAATTTAAATACTGCATCCGGTCCTTCTATAAGAAGCTGTGCGATTGTACATACCGATATACTAATGTATTTTATAGGTACGAGTACAGGCTTGTACTATGCAACAAACTTTGGAGGCGCATCTGACTGGATTCAGGTTGGATTTTCAGATAACAACGTAGTTGTAAGCGCTTTAAAGTATCGCCAGGCGGACAGCATACTTGCTTTTGCTACTCATGGAAGAGGTATTTTTACATTGCGCGCACAAAATCCATTAGTTCCTGTTGAATTATCAAATTTCAATTCTCAGATAAATGGAAATAATGTAAGTCTCACATGGAAAACAGAATACGAAGTAAACAATTCCGGATTTGATGTTGAAAGAAAATATGAAAGCGAGGATTGGAAAAAAGTAAGTTTTGTATCGGGCAATGGCTCTTCAAATACACCGCATACTTATAGCTATAACGACAACAATCTTAAATCAGGAAGATATAATTACAGATTGAAGCAAATAGATTTCAATGGTAATTTTAAATATTATGGTCTGGCAAGCGAAGTAATTGTAGGTCAGCCGAATAGTTTTATGCTATCGCAAAATTATCCAAATCCGTTTAATCCCGAAACTATAGTAAATTTTCAGATTCCGAATGAAACAAGAGTAGAGTTAAAAATTTATAATATTCTTGGAAAAGAAGTAATGGATGTAATGAACGAATTTAAATCTCCCGGATTTTACTCAGTTAAAATTAATGCTTCAGGACTCTCCAGTGGAGTTTATTTTTATAGAATTATAACAAAAGATAGTAAAGGCGTCTTATTCACTGATGCTAAAAAAATGCAGGTAATAAAATAATTCAACCTTCATAAAAATTCTAATCAAAAGACTTGGCTTCGGTCAAGTCTTTTTTTTTAAAATCTACCTATTAGCACTAATAGGTAAGAACCTCTTCATTCTTATTTTCATTTAAGCTAAATTTGTAAAACGGATTTACCTGCTTTGGCTTATTTTAAAAACCCTTCAAAAATTCGTCAAAAAACTTCTCCCTCCTTTATTCCTTTATTCCTTTATAAGGAGTGGGTTAGGGGGAGGTATCAAAATCCATCAAAAACACAGCAAAGATGAGCTATGAAAAAATTCAGTATTAAAAAAACAATTCGGCATTTCCAAAACCCGTCAAAAGTCCGTCACGGTAAATTTATATTCAGTGTTCGTATAGACGCAAGATATCGCGTCTATACATTTCTTTCTATCGAGGTTAGTGGTATTTTTATTTTGCAGAAATCCGTCAAAAACTCAGCAAAAGATGAGTAATAAAAAATTCGTTATTGTAAAAACAATACCAGTTTTCAAAACGCATCAAAAATCCGTCAAAGGACTTCCCTCCACTTTATAAAGAGATGGAGGTGTAAAATGTGACAATAATGTTACAATTTTAAATGGAACCAGAAAAACCTCCTTTGAGCACAATATACGAGTAAAAATGAAATATTTTACGTATGTTGGATTATTCTGTCACACAATCATTTCTATAATGTCTAAATACTATGGAACCACAAAATATACTTTCAGATAAATACAAAGGCGATACCTCCGATTCGGAGCTTGTTACCTTATCTGTGAAAGGCGATAAACCCGCTTTAGAGAAACTTATCAAAAAGCATCAGGATTATATTTACAATATTGCATTGCGGATGGTATTCAATCCTGACGAAGCAAAAGATGTAACTCAGGAAGTGCTTATCAAAATAATTACTAAGCTTGGAAGTTTTGAAGGCAGAAGCAGCTTCAGAACCTGGGCATATAGAATTGTCGTGAACCACGTTCTCAATATGAAAAAAAGCATGGGTGAAATGCAGCATTTTGATAACTTTAAACAATACGGCAAAACCATTGATAACTGCCCTGATAACGATTTCCCCGGAGACTCAAGTTATTCAGTTGATTCGGCAATTTTAGTTGAAGAAGTAAAAATTTCCTGTATGTTCGGAATGCTTCTTTGTTTAGATAGAGAGCAGCGCTTAGTGTACACGCTTGGTGGTTTAATGGGAATTTCAGATGCAGTGGGAAGCGAGATAATGGAAATCTCAAAAGATAATTTCAGGCAAAGGCTTTCACGCGCGAGGAGAGACCTTCACAATTTTATGGATAATAAATGCGGCTTGGTTAATAAAGAAAATCCCTGCCGCTGCTCTAAGAAAACAAAACATTTGATACAGGTTGGCTACGTAAATCCGGATAATTTAAAATTTACCAGAAATTTTTATTTTACAATGGATAAAATAGCTGAAAAGAAAGTGAAAGAATTGATAAGCGTACTTGATGACGATTGCAATACATTATTCAGAACACATCCTTTTGAAAAGTCACCTGACTTTGTGTTATCACTCAGAAAAATTTTAGAAAGCGACAAATTTTTAAATATATTTAACGTAAATTAATTTCACATTTAAAATTACCAATGAAAAAAAATTTTATACTTTTATTATTAATTGCATTCTTACCCTCACTGCATGCAAATATCAAAAACGTCCCGGTACAATTTACAACAATACAAGCAGGAATAAATGCCTCAGTATATGGTGATACCGTTTTAGTAGCCCCAGGCACATACTTTGAGAATATTCATTTAAGAGGAAAAAATATTGTTGTGACCTCAACATTTTATCAGACATTTAATTTATCAATTATCTCTTCTACAATAATTAACGGAAGCACTCCTACAAATACAGACTCTGCTAGTTGCGTGAGAATAGTTTCTGCAAGTGATGATTCAACTGCCGTCCTGCAAGGATTTACACTTACAGGCGGTACAGGAACTCTTTGGCAGGACGAACATGGCGCTGGAAGATATTGCGAAGGCGGCGGAATACTCATGCAATTCACAAAAGCAACTGTTCAGTTTAATATTATAAAAAATAATGCTGTGATAAGAAGACCTGCAGGCATTTCAAGCACCGGCGGCGGCGGAATAAGAATGGGAGACGGAAGAGCAAAAATTTTTAACAACATAATTTTCAATAACGAAGGAATGTACGGCGGAGGAGTTGTACTGAATTATAGCAACACACAATTAAAAAATAATGTAATCTACAACAACAGAGTTTACCAGGCAGTCGCAGGCGCACCAACTTATGGCGGCGGCGGAGTGTGGACTAACGGTAACAGCACAAACGTAAACTTAATCGAAAATAATACAATCGTAAATAACTCATCGACAGGCACAGGCTCTGGAGCAGCGGGACAAGGCGGCGGCATTTTAGCTTATCAGGTAAATACTACTATTCTAAATAATATTGTATGGGGAAATACTGCTGCAGTTGCAACCGTTACTGCCAAACAGATTTCAGATTTAGTCTCTGGTCTTGCAAATGTTACTTATTCCTGTGTACAGGATAGTTTTCCCGGAACAGGAAACATAAAGCTTGCTCCGCAATTTGATTCTACAAATTATTTAATTTCTGCTTCATCACCTTGTATTGATGCAGGTAACCCGGCAAGTAATTACAACGACCCTGTAAGTTCTACACCAGGAGTTGCACTGTTCCCTGCAAGAGGAACTTTAAGAAATGATATGGGCGCATACGGCGGACCCTTAAGTAAATTAATTGCTAACACAGTGGTTGGAATACAGGAACCTCATTCAATTGTAAGTTCGTTTGATTTGAGACAAAATTATCCGAATCCTTTCAATCCTTCTACAAAGATTAGTTATGAGATTAAAAGTAATAATTATGTCTCATTAAAAATCTTTGATGCATTAGGAAAAGAAGTAGCTGAATTAATTAATGGAGTTCAAAACGCAGGAAGTTATTCAATTAACTTAGATGCAGGAAAATACGGGCTAACAAGCGGAGTTTATTTTTATAAACTTACAAGTGGAACCGAGTCCATTACAAAAACTATGCTGCTCTTAAAATAATTTTCATTTCTAAAATTGCACTAAAAAGAACACCCTTGTTATCTATTTGACGACAAGGGTGTTTCTTTAATATCATTTTATAATCTGAAATCTGAAATCTGAAATCTGAAATCTGAAATCTGAAATCTGAAATCTGAAATCTGAAATCTGAAATCTGAAATCTGAAATCTGAAATATAAATTAGTGTCTTCTATATGTATTCAACTGAATAATTCCGCAGCCAATTCTATTGCCTGAGTTTCCGCTTGGGTCAGTTTTTAAATCATCTTCTTTATCGTGAATCATTGCGCTTCTGCCAATAATGCTGTTCTTTCCTTTAAAGTTAATTGTGTAATCTATGAAAGAAAATTTTGCGACTCCGTAATCATCTGCTATAATATTTCCAAAATCTCCTGCATGTCTTGATTCGGAATGCATGCTGCCGTGCTTCATTGCATCAGGATTAAAATGCGGACCTGCTGTGCTGAAGTCGGGCTTATCACATAAACCTTTTTCGTGAATATGAAATCCATGCTTGCCAGGAGTTAAGCCATAAATCTCGCCGGAGATTCTCACACCTTTTTTTAATCTTACAAATTTTATTACACCTGTAATTCCTGCATCTGTATTGCCTGAAATAACTGCAATCGCCGAGACAGTTCTATGGATACCTGAGGTTTTTGATTTTGTTGTATCGGTAGTTTTAGTCTGAGCATTTAAGCTTGTACTTAAT
>JBBRQV010000151.1:0-7870 GCA_038225955.1 Ignavibacteria bacterium
ACCAGACGTCTGCACATGATATGCTTAACGGTTATGTTCCTATGGGGATGTCGTTTGATGAAGCAAAAGAATTACGAGAAAAAAATCCTGATAAGTATATTGAGTTCGCACGCAAAACAGTTTTAATTCATTGCCGAACTATGTGGGAGTTTATGAACAGAGGAGCAATAACTTTTGATTACGGGAACAATTTAAGAGGTGAAGCAAAATCAGAGGGATTTGAAAAAGCATTTGAGATTCCGGGCTTTGTGCCGGAGTATGTTCGCCCGCTTTTTTGTGAAGGCAAAGGTCCATTCAGATGGGTAGCTCTTTCAGGTGACCCTGAAGATATATACAGAACGGATGAAGCAATTATGAAAGCATTCCCCGATGATGAGCCGCTTCATAAATGGTTAAAAGCTGCAAGAGAAAAAATTCACTTTCAGGGATTACCTGCAAGGATTTGTTGGCTTGGATATGGCGCAAGAGCTAAGGCGGGAAAGATTTTCAATGACTTGGTAAGAGACGGAGTTGTTTCTGCTCCTATTGTTATAGGTAGAGACCACTTAGATTGCGGGAGCGTTGCTTCACCTAATAGAGAAACGGAAAAAATGAAAGACGGCTCTGATGCAATTGCTGATTGGCCGATATTAAATTTTGCTTTGCATTGTGTTGGCGGAGCGTCATGGACTTCACTTCATCACGGCGGCGGAGTTGGTATAGGAAATTCGATTCACTCGGGGATGGTCATAGTTGCTGATGGAACACCTGAAGCAGAAGTAAGATTAGAAAGATGTTTGACATACGACCCAGGAATGGGAATTGTACGTCACGCAGATGCAGGATATGATTTAGCAATTGAAGAAAGAGAAAAATTTGACATAAATATGCCGATGTTAAAATAGTATGGGAGAATTTTTCCAAAATATAGATGTATCGTTTTTTTATTTTATAAATAAAACTTTAGCCAATCCTCTCACTGATAAAGTAATGCCATTTATCACAGAGGGGAATAACTGGTTTCTTGTTTATATTGTGTTACTTGGATGGCTGTTTATCAAAGGAGGAGCAAAGGGCAGAGTAGCAGTGGTTATGGTTCTTCTTCTGGTTACGGTTACTGATCAGGTAAACAGTTTTATCATAAAAGATTTTTTTCACCGCATTCGTCCGTGCAATGTATTGCCCAATGTACATCTTCTTGTAAATTGCACCGATTCATTTTCATTCACTTCTTCACACGCAATTAATAACTTTGGTGCGGCAACACTTCTTTCTTATTTTTATAAAAATTTTCGTTACGTATTGTTTACTACAGCAACTCTAGTTGCTTTGTCGAGAGTATTTGTTGGTGTGCATTATCCGTTCGATATTATTTGCGGAGGATTGCTTGGAGTTATTGCCGCTCTGATTTTTATTCAGATATGGAAATTCATTTCAAAAGCATTTAAATTAAAATTTTAATCTTCGTTTTAAAATGCACACGTTATTGATTAAATTTTAATTTTCTCATAGCAAAGAAGCACATACGCAGGAGCATCATCCCATCCCGGAAGCGACTTATGTTTGTTTCACCGTATGTTCTTTCGCCATATCGCACAGGAATTTCGATAATTTTTAAATTTAATTTTGATGCGCCGAAGAGTAAATCAAAATCACCAAAGGGATCAAAGTCACCGAAGTATTTTCTATTCTCAACAATCTTTAAATAATCTTTTTTGAAAAGAACTTTTGTTCCGCATAGAGTATCAGTAATTCTTTGCTCAAGCAGCCAACTGAAAGCTGTACTGAAAAAAATATTTCCAGCTTTGTTCAGGCTTCGCATCGCCTTCTCGTGCATCTGATAAACTAATCTGCTTCCGTTTATAAACTCACCTTTTCCAGAACTCAATGCATTATAAAATTTTGGCAAATCTTTTGGCGCAACGGTTAAGTCAGCATCAAGAATCATCAGAATATCTCCGGTAGCATTTTCAAAACCTTTCCTGACTGCATCGCCCTTCCCTTTACCTCCCTGCTTGAAAAGTTTTATATCTTTGGCAGGATTTTCCGCGATTACTTTTTCAATCTTAGAATAAGTATTATCGGTTGAATTGCCCTCAACAAAAACTATTTCAGTACCGCTTCCCATATCAGGAATTAGTTTTACAATATTATCTATATTACCTTCTTCGTTTCGTGCAGGGACAAGGATAGTAACTTTATAATTGCTGCTCTCTTTTATTTCAGATACATCATTGTTGGCAATTACGAATCCGATAAGGCAAAGTCTTTTTATAAGAGGAAGCTTTGAGAAATATTTATTTACGAACCATGAAATTAAAGGAATTTTCAAGGGCATTAAAAGGATTCCACCTGTTCTTACTACATCAAATCCTGCTAAGGTTAGCAAATTTTTTATCTCGTGAATATACAGCCAGTTTTGCTCCCCCTCTTTCATTTTTAGGCCGAGTAATTCGCTGAGTTTTAGAATGGGATTCCAGAAGTAATTTCTGTAGGTAACTATTACTTTTGTTCTTGAGTGGCAGAACACTTTTACTCTTTCAAAAACATTTTGTATATCGTTAAGCGTTCCGATCAAATCACTGAGAATTATAAAATCAAATTTTTGATTTATTTCTTTTGATTTATCTGTAAAGTCTTTTACTTCAATATCGATACAAGAGAATTTTATGCAAGGATATTTCTTGCGGGCATTTTCAATATGATACTCATTGTAGTCAAATCCGGTAACATTCTTATTCCCCAGAGCTTTCAGAGTATCTCCATCTGCGCAGCCTACCTCTAATACCGAGGCATTTTCTGAAATCAAATTTTTAAATAGTTTTTCAAGAGAATCATAATAGAATTTATTTCTCTTTCTCCAATAATTTCTTTCGCCTGCCTTTTTCTTAAAATCTATCACTCTCTATAATCTATTTAAAGTATAATAAATAAAATTCTGTTCCCCATACTCCGAGAAGAAATAAATTAAATAAAACTGCAGTAGCTTTTTTCCATTTTGCGATGCTCCTGAAGTCTGTTTTGTATGAATAGATAAAATTAATAGTTCCGATTATAAAAAAAGGAATCAAAACATAATGGTATCTTGCCAAAGCAACAAACATAAAAAAAGTAAAGAGCCAGCTGAATATCATTCCCCAGATGAAAAATGTTTTTCGCTTTAGCATTAGCAAGCCCCATAAGCCTAAGCTCATTACAATAAAATATGGAATGTTTATTAAGGCTATGAATATGGGATTTACACTTTTATAAACTTGCGTAGAAGTAGATTCCTTGCCATCTCCTTTAGTGAAGTAAAGGACAATCATTCGTTCACTTGAAAAAAGATAACCGAGTTTTTTTACACCCGTTAACAAAAATTTTTGTGGATTATGTATAGCATAATCAATTCCCAATTTATAAAACTCTTTATCGCGCTGCGCTTCATCTTCAATCCTGAACAGAGGATTACTTTCTTCTATTTTGTGATACCATGTACCTGTTGCATCGGGGTTGCTGCCCGACCAGAATGTGAATCCCCCCTGCGTTGCAATTGTAAAAGTATTTAAGACGGTTTTATTTCTTATGAGCCAGGGAGAAATAACAAGAAATGCCCCTATGAAAAACAGCAACGAATACTTAAAGACACCGCTGAATTTAATTTCAGATTTCTTGTATATAAGAAGGAATAAAGGTATTAATAAAATTGAAGGAGCAAACGATGAGCGTATTAAAATTGCATATCCCCAAATTAATCCAATTAAAAAAACATATTTTTGAAAGCCGTCTTTTAAAACTAAGTACAATAGAAGTATTGCAAGGAATCCGAATAAAGGTTCTGTTAAAATTGTTTGACTGAATAAGATATTAGACGGAAAGAATGCAAAAATCGCTAGAGCAATTAAAGATTTTTTACTATCGAAATAATTTAAACAAACTTTGTAAAAGAGAAGACAAGTAAAAATTTCTAAGATTGATTGAATTATCTTAACATAAAACTGCTCCGGTCCGAAAATATAATAAAGACCAGAAAGAAAAATTGAGTATCCGGGAGCAATAACTCCTGTCAGCTTTCCTTCAAATGAATATGTAAAAGTATTAACTATACTCTGGGCAAGCGAATGGTAAACGAAACTATCCGAGCGGATTTCAGAAGGAAGAAAAAAAGCTAAGATTATTTTTATTACAAAAGAAAAGAATATAATACTCCAGAGGATTTTAGCATAAGATTTATTTTCAATTGAAGTCACCAATAAATTTCTCTTAAATTTTTTCTGCTACTAAAGTTACACCTGTACCTTCAGGATTTTCTGTATTTAAATCCATCCACATTAAAATTAAAACGAACCATAATGTAAACAGATAATAGAAAGGTAAGATTAAGATAAATAGTTTAGAAGCGCCCGCCATAAGAATTGGATATTTTATTCCCCAACGCCAGGCAATTGTTCCGTACTTTCCGTAAGCATATTTGAAGTTTGTCATTGTAAGTCCTGCTCTATTCAGTTTCCCTTCAATATCTTCTTTTGAGTATCCCAATCTTGCATGCTCTTCGATAAAACTTTCATCACTTTCGTCATGGGCATCACTGCCTCCTAAGTTTGAAGGAGTGTTTATTAAAAGCTTACCCCCGGGTTTTAAGGCGCGGTGATAATTTTTGAATACAAGTTCATCTTCTTCAATGTGCTCCATAACATCCACACATAGAATAAAATCATATTTATTCTCCATATCTATCTTTGTTAAATCCGCAATTTCAAATTTTGCATTTTTATAGCCGGCCTTATTGAAAAAATAATTGCAATCAGTTACCTGATCATCTTTTACATCAACTCCTAAAATAGTTGCGTTAGGGTATCGCTTAACCAGGAAGTACGAATATTGTCCAAAACCCATACCTGCATCATAAATATCAATTTTTTTATTTGTATCTGTGAAGATTGCTTTAATCATCTTTCTTACATGCCATGAGCGGAGAAACATAAGGTCGAGCAGCCAATAGAATATTTTCCTGAGAAAAGTATTTCTCCTCACAGTTTTTGCAAAAACGTTTTTAACTGGATCGTATTTCATATTGTAAAATTGTTATGGATTCTTTCTGAATAAATTTATTTTTAAATATTTATTTATTGCACCTTTGATACTATATAACTCAATATTCTCAAAAAATCGACCAACGAATAATAAAACAAAAAAAATCATTATCAGTAAAATATCTACCGTGAAATTAAGAAATAAATTTTCGGATTTTACTAAGGTAGATAAATATACTAAACCGATATATAGAATTGAAAGGAGAAATAATTTATATGTTTCAAGTTTTATGAAATAGTAATTTCTGGATTTTCTATAGAGGAGCACAACTAAAAGTAAAAATGACAAAACAGATAATATTCCTGCGGCATAGATGCCATAGTATTTTACGAAAATAAAATTACCTACAACATTAAAAATAAGAGCTATCCCTGTGTACAATGTAATTATCTTTGATTCTTTCCTATATATGAAAGCAAAAACAAAACCGTAAAAAATTGAATTAATACAATTGGCAAAAAGGATTACCCTTATTATACCAACTGCATCCCATAACTTTGGGTTTCTCAAAAAAAGCTTTATTGCCTCCGGCATTATAAGAGCCGCAATGAGTGAAACAAATATCATGGTAAAAAAAAGATAAGTCGCTATCTTAGTGAAATATCTTTCAGCGTTTGGCTCAATTACCTTTCTATAAAATATCGCTGTATATGCCAGTGAAAATGGAATAATAATAAGGGAATTAGTTAAACTCCCAATGCTATAACCAGTTGTATAAATGGCGACCTGTTCTTTTGGTAAATATCCTGCTAAAATAAATCTATCCACTGTATTAAGGAGCATCGCAAGAATTCCATATAAAGTTAAGAAAAAAGAAAACCGCATAATTTGCTTTACCCTCTCTTTGTTGTAGTTAGATTTTATATTGGAAACCACTAATGGAACGCAAAACACAAGTACTATTAAGGGACCTAAAAATTTTGCTATAAAAATAAAATCAAATTCTTTTCTTTGGAAATAAACAAAATATATCTGAAGGAAAAAATTAATAAATAAACTCGAAAGTGCAATCAAAGAATATAAGCCCGGTTTATTTTTTAATCGGGCAATGCAGAGAGGTATTGTTATCAGTGATTCAAATATACAGATGAGAAAAGAATAAATAATTACATTGCTGTGTACACTATCTTTCAAAATTAACTCTGAAAAATTTTGCTTAAATAATAGTCCGGCTACGAGAAATAATGCGCAATTAAAAAGAAGAATTGAAACAAAGTTAAACATCACTTCTTTTTTTCCCTCTTCACTTTCAGTTGAGCAATACGTTATTATAGCCACTTCAAATCCAAATAAGCACAATGTAAACAAGCATTGCCATAATGTTTCCGTCAAATTTATGTTTGTAATTGAATCTAAGGAATACATGGATGTGTATAACGGAATAAATATAAACGAGAGCGCTTTGCTAGCTACCCTGCTTACTCCATAAACTGCCGAGTGTTTTAAAGTATGTTTTAAATCTTCTAACAATCTAACCAGAAATTAATTCTTGTACGAAACTTTCCCACATATATTTCTTTTTTTCTTCACTTACATTTTTACTGAATTCTTCTTCTCTGTTCTCTTTATAGAATTTCAATATCGCCTCAGCAATTTGTTTACTATTCTTTGGCTCAACTAAATATCCTGTCTTCTCATTTAAAATTACTTCTGAAAGACCTCCAACTTTTGTTGCAATTACCGGCTTATCATAGAAGTACGCTATTTGTGTAATGCCGCTTTGAGTTGCTGAGTTATATGGCAGTACAGCTAAATCACATGCAGAAAAAAAATATCTTACTTTTTCATTGGGCATAAACTCTGAAACAACAAAAATATTTTTTTCTAAGTTGTTGTTCTTAACCTGCTCTCTGTACTTTCTTTCATCCTCATAAAACTCACCGACAATAAGAAGCTTTACATTTATTTCTTTAACAACTTCCTTCATTGCATCAATTAAATGATTCAACCCTTTGTATTTCCTTATGTATCCAAAAAATAAAATCACTTTACCATTTGTTACATCTATGCCAAATTCTTTTTTTATAAATTCTTTTGCCTCGGTTTTATCAATTTTATCTCCGAATAAATTATAAACAGGATGCTTTGAATTTATAACGGGTTTATTTTTTTTGTTAAATAATTTTAAATCCCGCGCAACTGACTCAGACAAAACCTGAAATTTATCTCCCTGGCTCAATGCAAGTTTTGTTAAAAAAGTATCGCCGAATCTTTTTTCATGGGGAATAACATTGTCTGCCTGAAAGAGTACCTTAGCCTTTGAAAATTTTCTTATTATCCACGCAAGCGTAAAAAATGCAGGAGCAAAAAATGGTATCCAGTATTTTATTATTATTAAATCAGCGTTCTCTTTTGCAATTCTGAATCCCCATTTTATCCAGTTAAAAGGATTAATAGAATCAATTGAAACTATATTACTTCCTTTTGCAAATTCAGTTAGCGGTTTACCTTCTTCATATTGAGTCTTACCGGGGAATAAAAATTCCGGATACTGCCTTTTGAACGAATATATTTTTACATCATTATCCTTTGATAAATATTTATACATAAGCTCATTGAAATGAGCCATGCCTCCGCGCATCGGGTATGCTGTACCAATTATTATTATCTTCAAATATTAAGATTAAATTCTTTTGCTCCAGCTTGCAACTATTTCGCTAAATATATCATCAAGACTTTTCGTTATGTCCCAATTAAAATAATGAGCTTTCATTTTGCTTAAGTCAGAAATATAACACATATGGTCACCCTCTCTGTTTTTATCGACATATTCGTAATTCATTTTTTTTCCTGTGAGCGCTTCAACTTTTTCAAATGA
>JBBRQV010000152.1:0-7833 GCA_038225955.1 Ignavibacteria bacterium
ATCGCAAGTTTCTTTCCTATACCATCTGATACAGTAGCAATATTATACATTACAACTTTTATGATTGAAGCAATATTCATAGTTCCATTTGCATCAAACTGCAGGAAATCAGTTTTTGCCTTAATGAACGCATTACCTCCGCCATTCTTAATGTTTACGCTTAAAGGTGTCTGCGGAATTTCATACTTAGCATAGTAAGAGTTTTTGAGATTTAAATTAAAATATCCGTTTATATTATTTAAACTGCTGCCGTGACCATTAATGTCATAGGAGAAATTCAAATTGCTTTTATCTGCTGACTTTTTAGTTACAGCTGCTAAATTAAAACCGCTTACATTTCCCTTTAATACGTACACCGGGTTTTTCATGTTTGCAATGTTTACTCTTCCCGTTGCTGAAACATTTCCCATTGAAGAAATATGCCTTATATTTAGCTTTATATTATTCCCAACTGTATTAATTTTCCCTATGGAAGAACGTATATCATAGGAGGCAAAAGATGAACGTGAGATATTATAATTTACATTTGCGCGCATTCTGTTAAGAGCAAAGCCCGTGCCGTCAAAACCTGCAGTCATATTTATTCTACTGTTCAGGCTATTATCTTTTAATATTTTTCCGAGATTAAAATTTGAAGTCTGCACTTGCCCTGAGTAATTTTCCTTATCTAAATCCAGATTAACATTTCCGTAAGCACCGCCTGCATTTGCTGTATTAATATCAAACTTAGTGTAAAAATTTGTGAACGTTCCTCTGTATTCTAAATTGCCGTAAACTTTTCCAACTTGTTCGTAATCTTTAATTGCCCTTAAGTAATAAACAGCCAAGACATCGCCGGGAAGAATTGCAAGATTTTCAACTTTAACATCTAAATACATGCTATCGGGAACATCAAGATGCTGCACTCTTCCCTTAACGTTTATATATGAGTCAGGTAGTTTCACTGTCAAATCATTTACATATAAATCGCCGTACTTTCCTTTGGCGTTAAGAGAAACATTGACAACACTATCGAGCATATCAACAGAAGGGAGAAAATATCTTAAATCCTTAAAGTTAAACTTATCCATTTTTATATCTGCTTCAATATTTTTATTGTAGAAGTTATTAAATGAATTGCTATCGAAAGGGTTAAAGCTTTGCAGCTTTAAATGATCAATCTTAATATTCGATAGGTCTGTATTAAGATTAAATCCCCAGACAGTTGTAACAGTATCTTTAATATTTATCCCGGCATTAAAGTTGAAATTTTTCATCTTAAAATCCGAATTCGAATTGAAAGATAAATTTTTCAAGCTGAGATTTTTATAATCTTTGAAATATTCTGCATTCAATTCCATTTCAAGATTTGAGACAAGCAGATTATTAAAGTTAAATTCTTTTGAAAATTTTACAGGCTGATAGCCTGTGTAAACTGAATCTCCGGAAGTTCTGAAAGTTCCGTTTTCAATTTTGAATTTCTTAACTGATATTCCCCAATCGAAAGGAGATGTTGAAGTGTCAGTCGGTTCTTTAGATGAGCTGAACAATTTTGAGAAATTCCAAAGGAGGCTATCGCTGCCACCTTTTACTTTTACAAGATTAATTTTAGGTGAGTTAAGTATTATGTAATCAAGACGGATTTCCTTACTTAATAAACCCCATATATCATATTTAAGATTTATATAGGAAAACTGAAGCAGAGTATCTTTATCACTAACAATTGAACCGTTATTTAATGTAAGCCCTTTTAGAATATTTCCCTGCAGCGATTCAACTTTTACGACGGAATTTTTACCCGCCCACGATTCATTTACTTTATCTATTCCAAAGTTAAGAGCAATTTTATTGAATGTATCTGTCTGAATAAAAAAATATGCTGCAATCAATAATAAAATTATAAATGCAATAAATCCTAAGAATATCCGTAAAACTATTTTAAAAAATTTCTTCATTATTAATTATAAATACAAATAGAATATAACTATTCATACAATTAATAAGCAATCACTATGCCACAAATGGCTATCTATATATCAATTTTCATGCTAAAATTTAAATACCTTTGTCAAAACAAAATATACTATGATAAAAATGTCAGGGTTTAAACCTTTTATAGATTTTCATTAAATAAATTTATGCCTTGAACAGCTACAAAATTATATGAAATTTTGCCATAGGAACAAGCAAAACAAAAAACTCATTTTTTTTTCACGAAACCTTTACCTTATATATTGAGTTAGAAGTACTAAGAAATTGAATGAAGTAATAAATTTTAATAATTTAAAAACGATATGTCGAAAAAAACTTTTACCGGAATTTGCCTTTCTCTACTTACACTTTTAAGCTTAAGTTTTTCATCCTGTACTAAAGACGATATTACAAATGTAATCAATACTATTACAACAGTTGAAGTAACATCTAAGGATAGACTCGATAGCGCAAATGCACAGGCGACTAGAAAGTACGGCGCAAGTACGAAGCTTGTATTAATAATGGGAAGAAACGTTGATGCAAATGGCAAGACATCTCTTTCCGTGCTGAACTCATTGGCAAATCCCGATACAATAAGCGCATGGCTTTATGTTTACAGAGTTCCTTCAGATACTTCGTTAAGAATTTATACTCCGAACCCTTTGATAACAGCAAGCGACTGTATTGAGCTGACTGCATTCTTCAATCCGAATCAATTGATAAATTTAATTCAGGATACTTCGGCAAGAAATATTGTTTCCGGCGCGTTGAGTATAGTTACTTCGGCTAACGTAGGCATAACAACTTCATCATTAAATCTGATTAACAGCAGTACCTCGCTGGGACTTGCTAACAGCACAAACCCTGTAATAAGTTTTAATCAGAGCTTTGTGCCTGATACAAGCCATCTGAACGGAAACGTATTTTTATCAAGTGGTACAAACGTAAAGAGAAATATGTTTTTAATTCCGGCTGCCGGAACTCTGAACCTCCCTGCATACATTACAAATCTTACAGGCTTTCCTGCTGATTTGTGGATTGTGCAGTATAAGAAAACGAATTCGTTAAGCATTCAGGAGAGCTTAATACTTGGAACAATTGTGCAATCTGTTCCCCCTGCAACTCTCATGGGTGTTCCGATTGGAATACAAAGCGCGGTGATAAATTTATCGAAAGACGCTTCCCAATAAACGGAGTAACATAGCAGAAAATAATTTAAGGGGGCTCTGCCCCCTTTTTATTTATATTCTCAATTAGAAAAAATTGTTTTATATTTACATGACCTCATAATTTAAAATCAAATAATTAAATGGATACTAACAGACTTTCAGACAAAATGGCTGCAGCCTTAAACGCACAAATGACAAAGGAAGCGCATGCTTCGCAAATTTATCTATCCTATGCCGCATGGGCGGATAGTAACGGATATGGTGGAATCGCAAATTTTCTTTTCAGGCATGCAAACGAAGAGAGAAATCATATGATGAAGATATTGGAATATATTTTAAAGAGAGGAGCGAAAGTAAAAGTTACTGCAATTCCTGCTCCCGATTCAGATCCGACTAGCGTAAACGACTGCTTTGAAAAAGTTTTCAAACAGGAAGTCAGCAATACAGAAGCTATTTATGGTGTAGTTAAACTTAGCTTTGATGAACAGGACTGGGCAACATGGAATTTTATGCAGTGGTTCGTGAAGGAGCAAACTGAAGAAGAAACTCTTGCAATGAGCCTAATTGATAAAGTAAAGATTGCCGGAGGCGATAAGGCTCCTAACGCAGCATTATACGCATTGGATAGAGATTTAGGTGAAACGCCTGACGATGCAACATTAGCACAGGATGTTACTGTTGAAAATCCTTAATATTTATTTATAAAATTTCTCTATAAAAAAAATGTCGAGACACAGTCTCGGCATTTCAAAAAATTTATTACACTTTATTCTTTTATTTTACTAAAAGCATCCGCTTTGTATCAGCAAAAGTATTTGTTTTTATTCTGTAGAAATAAACTCCGCTTGTAAAGTTAGCTCCGTTAAAAAAAAAGCTATGAGTTCCGGGAAATAAATTACTTCTTACCTCTTCATTAATTGTCTGACCTAAAACATTATATACAGATATAGTGACATCACTTTGAACCGGCAAATCAAATTTGATTGTTGTAGTTGGATTAAAAGGATTAGGGTAATTCTGGTACATTTTATACGACTCAGGCGCAGCTTCCCCATTTTCTGTAAATGGAACCGGAGTCCAGGTATCTCTCGTAGCACGATAACTTACCTGATCTGCGGGAAGAAACATTTCAAAAACTTTCTTTCCCTGAGCATTGACTTCAGTTATAGCCGGTGCCCCTGCGCCCCAACTAATAACGGAATTTCCGTTGCTTAATCTCTCCATATATCCCATAGCAAATCCGAAAACTGGCGGGTCATTAACGTATTGCCAGACTAGAGTAGCGATAAGATTGGTTTCATCAAGCTGATATTCTACTGCACGGGAAATAGAAACCATGTCGTGAATTGGAACTATAGTAGACGGGAAGTTACTGTTATCAAACAAAGTAATATTTCCATTAGGAAGCTGACGTACTGCATGCTGATGTGAGAAAGCAATAGTTTCATCTCTGAATCTGAATTGATTGTTTTTACCGCCCATACGCCAAATAATATTTCCTGTGCTTCGGTTAATTTTAGTAATTTCATCCATATGCCTGCTTGATATTATTATGTTCCCATCGTTTGCAAGTTCAATTGCATTTCCATGTGCATAATCGATAACAGCTGAAGTTAAATTCTCATGGGTTGCGTCTGTAATTGAATAATGGTCCCAACTTCTCCACTGAAAAATAACATTTTTATCCTCATCCAACTCTTGAATTACAAGCCCCAGTACAATCGCATTAGAATCTCCATGTGTAACAATATTTGCCATATTAACTCTCTGAGGGTCGTAACTCATTAAAAAAGCATGCCCGTTACTAAATAACCTGAATTCATGAATGTCTGTACCATATCCATTGCCACATACAAAACTGTCTATAATTTGGTATCTTTGATTCATTTCATAAAATTTCTGAGCTCTTGCTGAGAAATATGTCAAATTGCCATTTGGTTGCTTTTTAAAATCGTAGGCCGCTGTATCAAGTTTTTTATAATATACCGGAGTTCCGGAATTATCCAAAATCATTAAAAAATTTTGTGCAGGCCTGGGTGTCAAAGAAAAATTGCTTAGGAAAATATAACCAGGGCTCGGATTATCGGATGTTGAAACTGTTATCTGAGGGAAATCAGTAGGAAGCTCGCCCTCTCTTTTTTGAATAAATGGAATCTGGGTAGTTTTATTATATTGATTATCAGCGGATATAAGTTCGCTCTTTAAAATATCTTCTGATGAGACTGTGAGGTTTTCCTTTTCAGTCTTAAAAGAAAAATTAATAGGTGATGAAAAATCTGAAGATGTTTTTACCGGTAAAATTTTTACATCAACTGATTCATTATTATCAAACTTAACTTTTGGTGTAATAATAAGCGTGGAACCATCGCTGCTGATTTTAACATTACTTTCGTGAAGTCCGGATTTGCTCCCTTTAATTTGTATTAAATCATTTTTGAAATAAATTGCATCAGGTTTCGAAGTAAACCTTAAAATAATTGATGTGGAAATTTTGGCATACTCAGAATTTGGCAGAGGAGATAGAAATTCTATTGTAGGCTTTGCCAGAGCAATTTCTGAAAAAACAATCAATAGTAAAAACAGTAGTTTTGCTTTCATTTATACTTTTTTTAAATTCTACATAGGGGTAGAAATTGTTAGACAAGAAAGATTGGAAAAGGTTTAATGTGGGGGTTTAATTGAATTATAACTGAAGTGAAAATATAAAAACGCCCCTTAAGGCAGGCCTAAGGAGCGCTGACGGATTGATTAGTGCAGTTGAGTTACAATTAAATCAAGCAGATCGTCTTCTGCGATTTTTGAATGCGGATACTTACTTCGAAGAACTTCCGGTAAGCCTTCTTTATTTGGCCAAGCCGGAGCTAATATAGATTAAAACCTTATTTTTCTTTTACAAATTTTTGCATTTACAAACTATTTTAACCAAAAGTCCCTTCCTTTTTAAATTGAATGTCTTTGCCATATAAGGTATTTTATAAAACATTCATAAATACTTAAATTTTACATAATATATAATGAAAATTATTGTTGGCGTATCTTTAGTACCTGATAGCACGACTAAAGTAAAAATCGGCGCGGATAAAAAATCCATTGATGAAAACGGAGTAAGCTACATCTTAAATCCTTACGATGAATTCGCAGTTGAAGAAGCTCTTCAATTGAAAGAAAAGAACGGCGGCGAAGTAATCGCTATCTCTTACGGAACAGATAAAGCAAAAGAAGCAATTAAAAAAGCTTTCCAGATGGGCGCAGAAAAAGGCGTTCTTATCAAAGCTGCTTCAAATGATTTTGATACATACTCTGCAGCCAAAAATCTTGCAGATTATATTAAAGGGCAAAGTCCCGATTTAGTTTTATTCGGAAAAACATCGATTGATTTCGACGGACTTTCAGTCCCAGCAATGGTTGCAGAAATGATTGATTATCCTTGTATAAACGTTGTTGTGAAACTTGACATAAACGGAAACGATATTACTGCTGAGAGAGAAATCGAAGGCGGTAAGGAAATAGTTGTAGCAAATCTTCCTGCTGTTATCGGAACTCAGAAAGGTATTAATAATCCCCGCTATCCGAATTTGAAAAGCATCATGGCTTCAAAATCAAAACCGATTGAAGAAGCTGCGCCGACTTACACAGGAAATAAATATGAAGTAATTGAAATGAAATTGCCGGCTGCAAAAGCCGCAGGCAGAATATTTACAAACGGCGCTGCAGATGTACCTGAACTTGTGAAATTATTAAGAGAAGAAGCAAAAGTTATTTGATAACGTGATTTAAGTTGTAATACTTTTCAAAACAATTTTAAAAAATTTTTATATGTCAAATAAGATATTAGCATTCGTAGAATCCAAAGACGGAAAATTTAAAAACTCTGCATTTGAAGTTATAAGCGAGGCAAAGAAATTATCAGGCGAGCTTAGCTGTGATTTTGAAGTAGTTACAATCGGTTCAGGCATCGACGCTGAAGCAGAAAACCTCGGTTCATACGGAGCATCGAAAGTATTAGTTGTTGATGCAAATGAATTAAACTCAAAAAGCAAATTCTCGGGCACACAATACTCACACTCGGCATTTGCAAAAGTAGTTGCTGAAACTGCTACAAAAGAAAGCGCAAATATAATTTTAATCTCAGGTACAGGCCTCGGAAAAGAAATCGCACCGAGAGTTGCAATCAAAACTGACTCTGCATTCTGTCAGGACTGCGTTGCATTGCACGTTGAAGGCGGTAACATAATAGCAACAAAACCTGTTTATGCAGGTAAGAGTATGATTGATATGAAATTCAACGGCGATAAAATATTAATTACACTCAGACCAAACGTATTCAAACCTGTTAAATCAGGCGATGCAAAAGCAGCGATTGAAAAAGTTGACGTTGGCTCATTGAACTTAAATGATAAAGATTTTGGTTCTGCTGTTAAAGAAGTTGTTGTAAGCAGCGAAAAGCTTGACGTAGCTGAAGCAGATATTATCGTATCAGGCGGACGCGGACTAAGAGGACCTGAAAATTTCCATTTAGTAGAAACTCTTGCAAGCGTTCTGGGCGCAGCAACGGGCGCATCAAGAGCAGTTGTTGATGCAGGTTGGAGAGGCCACGGCGAACAGGTCGGACAAACAGGAAAAACAGTATCACCAAGTTTATATATTGCAGTCGGTATCAGCGGCGCTATTCAGCATTTAGCAGGTATGTCTTCATCAAAGACAATCGTAG
>JBBRQV010000153.1:0-7829 GCA_038225955.1 Ignavibacteria bacterium
CAGATTCTTTTTGTCTGTTCTCTTCTTCTATATTTTTTCTTATCCTGTCGTCTTCTTCTTTTAATCTCTTATTCTCTTCATCTTTTTCCATTTTCTGCTTTGCCTCAGAAATACCAACATGGAATTTTTCCTCGAACGATACTGTCTTATTTACACGCTGCTCTTCTTTCTCAACTTCTTTTCTGAATTTTGCATACACCTTTCCCACTACATCGGATTCTAAGGATGTATTAATCGATGCTTCAACTCCGATAGTACCGAGGAATCCAATAAGATCTTCTTTGGATATGTTTATCTTCTTTACTAAGGAAATTACTTTTTCTTTTTTTGCTATTGGTTCGGGCATTAAATAAAATAATTAATAAATTCTGTTAAGTATTACTTTGCTTATACTACTTTCCACGGCTAGTTCTCTTCCGGCTGTTTCACCGCTTCTTTTGTTTCTTCACTACCAGAGTTTTCAGTTTCCGCCGGAGCTTCTTCTGAAATTACCTCTTCATTTTTTACTTCTTCAGTTTCATTTACAGTTTCTGTTGTTTCTTCCGAATCAATTTCATCCTCTTCTGAATCTTCATCTTCAGCTTCTTCGTTTTGCAATCTGTCGACATCTATCTGGAAGCCGGTCAATTTTGAAGCCAACTTTATATTCTGTCCTTCTTTACCTATGATTAATCTGATTTGATCTTCTTCTGAATAAATCTTAGCTACTTTGTTTTCATTATCAATATCTATATCAAGTAGCTTTGCAGGTGCTAATGCTCTTGAAATAAATGTGGAAGGATCTTCCGAAAAATTTATAACGTCGATGTTTTCATTGTTAAGCTCTCTTACTATGGAGTGAATTCTAATTCCCTTCATACCTACGCAAGCACCTACTGCATCAATTCTGTCATCGTTAGACGTAACAGCAATCTTAGCTCTTTCACCTGCAAATCTTGCAATGCCTTTTACTTCGATTATACCGTCATAAATTTCAGGGATTTCAAGTTCAAATAATTTATAAAGAAACTGTTCATCTGCTCTTGATGCGATAACAACAGGCGGTCCTGATTGTCTTTTTTCAACGCTCTTTATAATAGCTCTTATTGTATCGCCTTTTTTGTAACGTTCTTTTCCAATCTGTTCGTTCTTAGGGAAAATCACTTCGTTGCCGTTATGAATTAACAAAATTGATTTCGGTTTCAGCTGGTAAATTTCACCAACAACTATTTCACCGACTAAATCTTTATAGTAATTGAAAGTAATTTCTTTTTCAATTTCTCTTATCTTCTGATTTAAGTTCTGCTTTAAGTTGATAACATTTCTTCTTCCGAAATCCTCAATCGGAATTTCCTCTACATAATCGTCGCCTATCTCAAAATCTTCACCTGTCTTTGTTTTCGCAGCTTCAATATCAATTTCCTTTGCAGGGTCCATTACATCGTCAGCTTCAACTATTGTCTTATAAAGAAAAATTTCTATATCGCCTTTTTCCATGTTTACGATAACTTCGAAATTCGCTTCAAGCCCGTATTTTTTTTCCATCATTTTCACGAAGGAATCTTTTATTACCGAAGCTAGAATATCCCTATCGATATTTTTTTCTTTTGCCATTTGTGTAAAGGCATCAACTATAAGACTTCTCATTTTTGTTAATTATTTAAAAAGTAATTTTGCTTTAATTTCTGAAATATCTTTGAATGAATATTGTATATTGTTTAAAATATTTTTTTTCTTTTCATCCCTGACTTCAAGCTCGAAGGTTTCGTTCTCAGGATTCAGTTCAATTAATTTCCCTGCTGAACTTGTTCCATCATTCATCGTCACTTCCATTGGTCTTCCTTTGTGCTTTATCATCTGCCAGAAAAACTTATAAGGCCTGTCAGCACCGGGCGAAGAAACGGAAATTTTTGCTATATCTTCTTCTTTGTATTTCTCATCAAACTCGGCATTTATACCTCTGTTAAGGGAGGCAATCTCATCAATAGAGAAATTTTCAACCCTATCAACGTATATTTCTATAATCTTATTATCTTTATCGCCTTTTTTAACCAGATCTATTACTTTGAAATCGGAGTCAACGAAAAAATTTTCAATAAGCGAATTAATCATTTTAATAAATTGAATAAAGTAGTATAAAAAAAAAGTGGGCTCTTTGACCCACTCACTAAATAATCATCTAAACTGTTAATCAATAAATATAGTAAAATTAAAAATTAATTTCAATGTACCAAGAAAATCTTAACCTATTCCTACTAATAGGTTAAAACCTGTTGAAATTGACATTATATATTGATTATTTTTGAGTAGCGAGAAATGAACCGCAAATTCATTAACACAAAACGTGTCAAAAACGTTGCAAATTGCAAGAATATATGAAAAAATCTTGGAGTATGGGAAAATCCGACCATTTCCCGACTTTTACGTTTATGTTGGCAATTGCAAAAACCTTATATCAAGCTGAAATTACAATATCCGTCAAAAATTCATCTTTAACCGAGTTTTGATGAAAAATAAATGCGACATTAATGCAATTGTTATCGAACGAACCTCCGGTTCGGAGGCGCCCACACAGGAAAATGTTATACTTCTAACAAAAAATCATTTATTAGTTCAAATATCTCTTTTGGCTTCTCTTCCTGTGGGATATGTCCACAATTTTCGATAATTCCAAGACTTGAGTTTTTTAAATCTGAATTTAGCTTTTCACCAGATAAAGGAGAAATAACTAAATCATTTTTACCCCAGATTATTAAAGCCGGAACTTCTATATCCCTGTATCTTATTATAAGTTCATCAAAGTTACCGGGTAGAATATTTTGTGCTGCCTTTATTATAGCTTTTAATTGTTTATGAGAAAAAAAAATACTGTACTTAGCAATTCTTTCTCTTGTGACTAATGTTTTATCAAAGTACAAGTTTCTTAAAACAAAATACCCGACTAAATGTTTGGGGACAACTACATTGGCAAAAGAAGTAATCAACTGCATAAAAGGATTGCGCAGGTATTTCATTGATACAGGAATTTGATTGTACGCTCCCGCATCAATCAAAACTAATTTTTTTATATTAATGTTTTTCATATGGAGAATAGTAAGCATCAAAGCAACACTGCCTCCGTATGAATGTCCTATTATAATTAATTCTTTTAAATTTAAAAATTTTATAAAATCAAACACAATGGAGGTTTGAGATAATATCGAGTAATCAGAACTATTGTTAATAGAAGAATTTCCGTGACCAAGAAGGTCAATAACAATTAATGTGAATTTTTCTTTGTCAAAAGAATCAGATATATAGTCCCACGTTTTGTGCGACGCTCCAAATCCATGCAGAAAAAGTAATTGAGTTTTTCCTGATCCGGTTATAGTATAATAAATTTTCTCGTTAGCCGAGTAATCAAAAATCATAAATTAAAATGTTACAATAATGTTACTTTTTCTATTCAAATCTGCCTGGCAATTTAAAAATGCAACGATAATGTTACTTTTTACGACTATCATTAAAAATTAAATTTCTTCATTTTTAATTCGGAATTTAAAAATCCGTCAAAAATTCATCAAAAAATCTTAACTAAATATGATGCATAAATTCATTATAATTATTTTTATAGCACTAATTTCAGCAGGCTGCGGCAGCAAAGTCGGAAAAGAAATCACCACTGCTTCAGGTTTAAAATATACAGACACAAAAGAAGGCTCGGGCGCTTCGCCTGTAAAAGGGAAAGAAGTATCAGTTCTATATGTCTGCTCATTACCTGATGGCAAAGTAGTTGATAGCGGAATGGATAAAAACAAACCGTTGAAATTTACCATGGGTTCGGGAGAAATGATTCCTGGATTTGAAGAAGGGGTGATGAGTATGAAAGTCGGCGGCAAAAGAAAATTAGTTGTTCCTTCCAATCTTGCATGGGGACCACAAGGGGCTGGCGAGGTAATCCCGCCAAACTCTATCGTTAATTTTGAAATAGAATTATTAGATGTAAAATAATATTCTCATAAATTTTTTTAATTATTTATATTTATTATGACAGAATCAGATAAAGAAATCACAACAGCTTCAGGTCTTAAATACATTGACTACAACGAAGGCACTGGAGCATCACCATCCAAAGGAAAACTTGTAAGCGTTCATTACACAGGAACTCTTGAAAACGGGAAAAAATTCGATAGCTCAGTCGATAGAAACGAACCATTTCAATTTCAAATCGGAACAGGTCAGGTAATTGCCGGATGGGATGAAGGAGTTATGAGTATGAAAATCGGTGGAAAAAGAAAATTAATAATACCTGCCGAGCTTGGCTACGGCGCTCGCGGAGCAGGCGGAGTAATCCCTCCAAACGCAACAATCCTTTTTGATGTAGAGTTATTGGATATAAAATAGAACGAATTGAAAAATTACCTTTGCATTTATAGCCAACAAATTCCCCCTCCTTACTAAGGAGGGGGTTAGGGGGCGGTTAACTATGAACAGCTTTAAAAAAATTCCTCTTAAAAATTTTCAACGGTCTGCGCTTGAAGTCGCTCCTTTCTTACTTGGGAAACTTCTTGTCCGCAAACTTAACAATAATTTTTTAGTAACAAGAATCGTTGAGACTGAAGTATATCTTAACGACGACCCCGCATCGCATTCATTCGGAAGAATCACTGAGCGCAACAAAGCAATGTACGAAGCCGGCGGACACTTCTATGTTTACTTTATCTATGGTAATTACTTCTGCGTTAACGTTGTTACAAATATAAAAGGTCACGGTGAAGGAGTTCTGATAAGAGCGGTTGAACCGATTTCCGGTAAAGAAGAAATGCTGAAGAACAGAAAAAACATTACGAACGAACATGACATTTCCAACGGTCCCGGAAAACTCTGCATGGCCTTAAACATAAACAAAAGTTTCTACGGAGTACCTGCAAATGGTGAAGAATTATTCATTGCCTATGATAAAGGCTTTCCCGAATTTGAAATAGGAGTATCCAAGAGGATAGGCTTATCCGTAAGCACAGAAATCGAACACAGATTTTTTATCAAAGGAAATAAATTCGTAACGAAACATAAATTTAATAATTAGTTTTTCGCTTAACACTAAAACTCAAAAACTACCAAAGTAAACGAAAGAAATAAATTTTCATTTATAAAAATTTAGTGCGGTTTGGTGCCTTTAGTGCTTTTGTGGTAAAAATAAAATGCAATCATGAAAATAAAATTTTGCGGAGCAGCGCGAACTGTTACAGGCTCACAACACTTACTGGAACTCAACGGTAAAAAAATTCTTCTCGATTGCGGATTGTACCAAGGCAAGCGCGAGGAAGCATACGAAGTGAACAAACAATTTTTATTTGACCCGAAGGATATTCACGCAGTGGTTTTGTCCCATGCGCATATTGACCACTCGGGAAATTTGCCTTCACTGGTAAGGCAGGGTTTCAGTGGATGCATTTATTCTACCTCGGCTACGCGCGACCTCTGTGCAATTATGCTTCAGGATAGCGCACACATACAGGTAAAGGATACAGAGTTCGTAAATAAAAAAAGAGCGAAGAAAAATTTATCTCCCTTCAACCCCCTTTATAGAGAAGGCGATGTTGTTAATACTCTTTCAAAATTCAAAACAACTTCTTACTATCAGGATTTTTATATAGATGGTTTGGGCGATGCAATGAAAGTTCAGTTCATTGATGCCGGGCATATTCTCGGCTCCGCTGAAGTTGTGCTTACTATAAAAGAAAAAGGAATAGAATATAAATTTGCTTTCACGGGTGATTTAGGAAGACCTAATCTTCCTATCCTTCGCGACCCTGATTTTATGGGCAATGTAAATTTTTTAATTTCCGAATCCACCTACGGCGGAAGAAATCATGATAACCCGACTCAAATGGAATCGCAGCTTGCTGCAGTCATCAACGAAGCAGTCAGCCGCGGCGGAAAAATGATTGTCCCTGCTTTCAGCGTCGGCAGAACTCAGGAAATTATTTATGCTCTATCACGATTACTTAGCAGGAAAGAAATTCCATCATTTCCTATATACGTAGATAGCCCCCTTTCATCTTCAGCAACCGGTGTTTTCAAAGTTCATCCAGAGTGTTACGATAAGGAAATCAGCGAGCTTATTTCTAACGGAATTGATGTATTCGACCTTCCAACTGTTAAGTATATTACAAAGGTTGAAGATTCAAAAAAACTGAACTCTATGAAAGAGTGCGCTATGATAATTTCCGCATCGGGAATGTGCGAAGCAGGAAGAGTACTGCATCACCTTGCAAATAATATCGAAGATAAAAATTCTACTATTCTCATTGTTGGATTTATGGCAGAGCATACCTTGGGCAGAAGATTAATCGAAGCAAAAGATATTCCCGGAAGTCCTGTAAATATTTACGGAGACGAGTACAAAACAAATGCAAAGATAGTTGTGCTTAATTCATTCTCCGCTCACGCAGATAGAAAAGAACTCTTAGATTACTTCAATAAATTTGATAGAAAAGAATTGGAGCAGGTTTATTTAGTTCATGGCGAGCTTGACCAGCAGGAAGCATTGAAAAGCGGACTGAGTGATTTAAATATTAAAAATGTTGATATTCCTGTGAAAGGAACGGAGATAGAGATTTAAAATTCAGAATGTAGAATTCAGAATGTAGAATTCAGAATTACGGAAGTTAATTTCTGCGAAGCAGTCCGACTTGGCGGGATTAATTACTAATTGTTAATTGAGTATAAATCTTATAATACTCCAACGCTGATTTATCCCATGAGAAATCTGTTTTCATTCCGCGGAGCATAATTTTTTCCCATTCTTCTTTATCCTGGTAAACGATAATCGCTCTTTTAACAGTTAAGTATAAAGCCTCGGGAGTTGCATCTTCGAATGAAAAACCGTTGCCTTCCTGATTGTGTTCGTGATAATCAAAAACCGTATCGGCAAGTCCGCCTGTTTTTCTTACAATAGGAACTGCGCCATAACGAAGACTGTACATCTGATTCAGTCCGCAAGGCTCGTACATTGAAGGCATTAAAAACATGTCGCATCCTGCTGTGATAAGATGTGAAAGCTCGTTATTATAACCAACGTACTCTATAAAATTATTGCTGTATGCATCAGCGGCTTTTTCAATAAAGTCTTCGTATTTTTTTTCTCCGCTGCCAAGCACCATCATATAAATAGGCAGCTGCATAAGCTCATGAAAGACGGGCATAATTAAATCAAGACCCTTTTGTCCTGTAAGTCTTGTTATTAATCCTATGAGAGGATAATCTTCTCTGTATTTAAAGCCTGCTTCTTTTAAAAGATGTTTTTTTATTTTATATTTATCTTCTAATGAATCGAACGAATAATTATTTGGTATGTAAATATCTTTCTGTGGATTCCATTCATCTATATCTATACCGTTAAGAATTCCATACAGTTCTTTACTTTTAAATTGCAGCACACCTTCCAGTCCTGCGCCATATTCTTTCGTTTGAATTTCTTTTGCATAGTTCGGGCTAACAGTGGTAAGAACATCTGTAAACCAGATACCTGCTTTTAAGAAACTAAAAGACTTATCAAGCTCATAAGGTCCTTCAACATAGAACTGCTCCATAGAAAGTCCGGCAGTTCTTATTGTATTGGGAGAAAATCTTCCCTGATAACCAATGTTATGAATTGATAAAACTGTTTTTGTATTTTTGAAAAGTTCGTCCCAGTTGTAATTGAATCTGATGTAAGGGGGAATGAGACTTGTCTGCCAGTCGTTACAATTTATAATTGCAGGTGACCACTTAAGTCTTTGCATTAACTCAAGGCATGCAATCTGAAAAAAAATGAATCGTTCATCTTCATCTTTATCATCGGTATAAGGTTTTCCCCTATGAAAGTA
>JBBRQV010000154.1:0-7720 GCA_038225955.1 Ignavibacteria bacterium
AAATAGCAAAGCATAATCAATGAAAGATTTTCTAGTGAAATTCGTTGTAATATTAATTTTTATTCTTTTCTCGTACAGCGCGTTCAGTCAGTCATTGTATATAAAATCATATGGGGATAATAAATCAAACGCTGTTATTTTTTTGCACGGAGGTCCAGGATATAATTCAGTAAGTTTTGAAGCAACGACAGCACAGAAACTTGCTGATGAAAATTTTTTTGTAATTGTTTATGATAGAAGGGGAGAAGGTAGATCTACTGATGCTAATGTTAAGTTTACATTTGATGAAACGTTTAATGATTTGAATAATATTTATGAACAGTTCGGAATCACTTCAGCGGGTTTAATAGGTCATAGTTTCGGAGGAGTTATTGGGACCTTGTACACTGAAAAATATCCTGAAAAAGTTAAAGCACTAATTCTTGTAAGCAGTCCTGTAGCACTGCAGGAAACTTTTCAACATATATTATCTGCAACTAGAAAAATTTACGAAGGAAAAAATGATACTGAAAATCTTAAAACAATTGAACTGTTAGAAAAGATGGACACGAGTTCTTTGCAGTTCAGCTCAATGTGTTTTATGGAGGCAATGAAAAACGGAGCTTATGGTACAAAAAATCCAACGCCGGATTCAAAGAAAATCCGTGCAGCTTTTGTGGATGATTCTCTTTTTCATTATTCATTGCAAATGACAATGCCGCCGGCGCTTGGTTTCTGGAAGAATGAGAATTATACTTCGATGAATCTTACTGGTAATATTAAGAATCTCGTTTCAAAAAAAATGAAAGTTTATGGACTATATGGAATGGATGATGGTTTGTATTCAAGTGAACAGGTTGCGCAGGTTCAAAATCTCATAGGAGAAAATAATTTGCAATATTTAACTAATTGCTCCCATAGTGTATTTATCGACAGACAGCCGGAATTTATTGCCGCATTAAAAGAATGGGTAAAATAAAATTATTATAGTAAAATGCTATCCTCAAATGTATTTTCAAAAATGAATCTATCTCAAATTATATCCGAACTTGAAAAAAATAAAATTATTTTCAAATCTCTTTTAGAAAATCTTCCAAGTGATTTTTACCTGTGGAGAGAAGATGAAGCGAAATGGAATCTCCTTGAAATAACTTGTCATTTGTATGATGAAGAGCGTGATGATTTTCGTGATAGGGTGCAAAGTGTACTTGAAAAT
The DNA here is from genome assembly GCA_038225955.1 of Ignavibacteria bacterium. GTDB lineage: Bacteria > Bacteroidota > Ignavibacteria > Tepidaquicellales > Tepidaquicellaceae > JAFDZO01. Next base: position 1,196 of record JBBRQV010000154.1, read on the forward strand.
CCGGAAGCCAAATTAAAACCTATAAACTCGGGTGACTGGGTTTTAGAAAGGAAATATTCGGAGCAAAACTACAATGATAAGCTGAATGGATTTCTTACCGAAAGAGATAAATCAATAGAATGGCTGAAAAATTTATCTAATCCAAAATGGGATAATACTTACGTACATGAGAAATTAGGACCTCTTACAGCCGGAATGTTTTTAGTTAATTGGCTTGCGCACGATTACCTTCATATGAGGCAAATTAATAGGGCAAAATATAATTATTTGAAAGAAACTACAGGAGAAAATCTGGAATACGCAGGTGGATGGTAAAATTATTTTTGAGAAATGGAATCTTTGATTAATTTTATATTTTCTTCTTCCAATGATATAAAAGCAATGAACGAAAACATTCCGGTTTGAAATGGTATTGAGTATGAAAACATTGAGAGAAGCACAAAGTATAAGAATACAAATGAAAGTATGAGATTAATTTGTGAGATTTTTTTATAAATGAATATTAAAAGCGTTAGAATAAATAATAATCCAACACTGCCTAACTCAATTGAGTATTCAATTAAAACATTGTGCGGATACTTAAGTCCTCTTGTAAAAACAAACAAACTTTCATCATAATAGCTTCCCAAACCTCTGCCGATAAAAATATTCTGTAAGAATAATTCAAATGAATTTTTATAAATATGAAGACGCGTCGATATTGCGCCATCATCAAGATTTTTTATATTGAAGACATTAAACATTTGGCTGAACCTAGTGAATAGAATCGAGAGGGAATTATTGAAATATGCCGCTGCGAATAAAACTAAAACTCCTGCAATTAAAAAAGTAATAATTTTAATATATGAAATATTTTTCTTTTTTAAAGAGTATAATATTATTGCTATAGAAATTATTACAGAGCAAACAATTGCGCTCCGCAGCCCGCTTAAAATAAGCCCTGCAAAACTTATGAGAAAAATTAGTTTCTCTAAATTATATTTTCTAAAGTAATCGAAATAAATAAGATTTATCAATGAAACTAAAAACGCAAATCCCATGTACCTGCCGAATCCAACATGGCTCCACAATCCAATTCCAAAAATTTTCATCTGCATTGCCTCATCATAAAATGAAATAAACGGACCCGATGAAGCAGAGATTAGTGTAAGGATAACCCCCAAAATCAAAATCACTTCAATAACTTTCTTAAAAATATCATTGCTGAAATTTACAATTATAAATCTCAGTGCTAAAATGTTAAGAATGAGATTGAATATTATCCCATAGAATTTTGACAAGCCGTAAATGAAACTGTGCGTATAAAAAAGTGAGAAACCGTGAAAGGCGAGAAAAAAAAATAAAAGAAGCGGAAATGCTTTTGAAGATTTTAAATCGTTAAGGAAATTCTTTGTTTGTATTCCTGATGTAAGAATTAAAATCCAAAGCAAAACCGGGAATACCACTCTTATACCTGAAAAATTTGTATCAAAAGTGCAAAAGAACAGCGAGGCTACAAATGAACCTGCTAGTAAATAATTTCTGATTGCAAATTTATTGATAAAATTTTAATTGTAATTTGTTAGAGAAAGATCTTTTGTATGCTGAAAATCTGATAACATTTCTTTCAATTGGTCTAAAATAATTTGGTCGTTATGCGTATCTGTATAAGAAATAAGTGTATCAGTCATACAATCAAGATTTTTTATTATCATGGAACTTGCATTGGAAGCAATGAGGATCTTTTTATGCTTAGTCCTTTCGTAAACTTCGCCTGCAATAAATAATTCTTCGTAAAGTTTTTCCCCGGGACGTAAGCCTGTTGTGACAATTTTTATGTCCTCACCAACTTTATATCCTGAAAGATTTATCATGTCGTGCGCAAGGTCAATAATCTTAATCGGCTTGCCCATATCTAATACAAAAATTTCTCCGCCTGAACCAATCTCTGCTGCCTGTAGAACAAGCTGCACCGCTTCAGGGATAGTCATAAAATATCTAACAATGTCAGGATGTGTAATGGTTATCGGACCTCCATCAGCGATTTGCTTTTTGAAAGTAAGTACAACACTTCCTCTGCTTCCAAGAACATTTCCAAATCGCACAGCAACATAATTTTTATCGTAATCTTTTGCAGCTTTAAGCACAATCATTTCAGCCATACGTTTTGTCGCTCCCATAATGCTTGTTGGATTGACTGCCTTATCAGTCGAAATCATAACAAAATTTTGTATATCATTTTTTATACAAGCCTCTACAAGATTTTTTGTACCGAGTATATTATTTGTAACTGCTTCACGTGGATTAGCTTCCATCAATGGAACATGCTTATGCGCTGCTGCGTGGAAAACAAGGTCAGGTTTATGATAATTCAGAACGTAGTCTATTCTTAACTTATTTCTTACGTCAGCTATTACTGCTTCAATTATTACGTGGTTGAAATTCTTTTTCTTTCGCGTGATTAACTCGTTTTGAATCTCAAAAATTGAGTTCTCACCGTGGCCAAGTAATATTAACTTAGCAGGGTTGCAATTTAGTATTTGTCTACAAAGTTCGCTTCCAATTGAACCTCCGGCTCCGGTGACTAAAATTATTTTTCCCTTAATTAAATTCTTAACTTCTTTTATGTCTGTTTGTATCGGGTCTCTCTTAAGTAAGTCTTCTATCTGTATATCTCTGATACTGTCAATTCTTACTCTGTTATCTAACAGCTCAAAAGTATTGGGAAGAGTTCTTGTTTTTACTCCAAGTTTAGTGCAGACGTTTACAATATTTCTGACCTCTTCGCCTTTGAGTAAAGTCATTGCAATAATAACTTTGGAAATCTTGTAAGTCTTTATTGCTTCTACTAAGCTGTCATTACCGCCTAGAACAGTCAAACCGCGGATTTTTAATCCTTCCTTCTTACCATCATCATCAATAAATGCGACAGGATTTAATCCGTTGTTAGGATGCCTTTGCATTTCTTCAACGATTTTTACTCCTGCTTTCCCGGCGCCATATATTAAAACTTTTTCACCGTTGCCGCGAAGATTTTTTCTCTGCTCAAGTCTTTCTACTAATCTTATACTGAACCTTGAAGCTGAGAAAAATATATATGTAATAAATGAATCAATGAGTGGAAGAGAATTAGGAATTTCATTGAAGAAAGTTACTTTGTATTTAAGTAACTGAAGTAAGGAATTCTGAAATAAGTTAAATAATATAAATGCTAAAATAATTTTTGCAAGCTCATCAATACTCGCTACGTGCCAGAATTTTTTATAAAGTCCCAGGTAGTAGTTGACCATTAGCTTTAATAAAAGCGCAACAATAACGTAATTCCAGATTGCAAAAAAATGTATACTGATAAAATTTGTATCTTCTACTCTTAGCAGCAGAGCCAGAAATGGAGATACGAGAAAGAAAAGGACATCTAAAATTAAAAGATGTCGGTTCCTTATTTTTTTCAGATATGGATTTAAAAACATCACGGCTTTGTTTCCCCCCTGCCTTGTGTTAAGATGTAATATAAAGTAATAAAAATAATCTTAAAATATTCTTTAACTGAATTATTACTAAAGTATAATTTGTTTAACAATATTTTTTCCGGAAGAATTTTTGTAATGTAATATTCTTCAGGATTTTCAGCATTAATTAACAACTCTTCTTCGTTAATAAATTTTATAGTTGCATAATCAGTTATGCCGGGTTTAATAAGTAGAATCCTTTTTTGTTCATTATTGTAGAAATCAACATATTTTCTAAGTTCAGGTCTTGGGCCGACTAAGCTCATATCTCCTTTTAGAACATTAAACAACTGCGGCAACTCATCAATTTTGGATTTACGCAGAAAATATCCAATCTTGGTAATTTGGTTTCCACTTTTGCCAGAAGTTAAAAAAGAATTATTTTCTTCATCTACCTTCATAGTTCTGAATTTGAATAGCTTAAAATCCCGATTGTGTTTCCCGACTCTGCTTTGTTTAAAGAATACAGGTAAATTGGATTCAATTATTATCAATAATGAAACAATTACAAGTATCGGGCTGAAAAGTAATACCCCTAAGAAAGAAATTAGAAGATCAAAAAATCTGATCATTTATATGTGCTAGCGCCTGTCTGCTTTGCGCTATGTTTTCGAGAACGGTTTAAAAATACGTGATTTATTTGTTAAATTAAATAAATTATTTTACTCCTAAAATTTTATTATTTGCTTTTATAACGCATTCAACTATGTAGTTAATATTTTCATTAGTTAATTGGGGATACACAGGAAGTGAAATTTCAATTGAATAATTTTTATAGCTCACAGGATAATCTTCCATTTTGTAATCCAGATTTTTGAAAACTGTAAGCAATGGGAGCGGCTGGAAGTGTACATTAACAGATACTCCGTTCCTGAAAATTTCTTCTATGATTAAATCTCTTTGCGCCTCTGTAATTCCTCTTATCCGTAACAAATAAACATGATAAGATGTTTCCTTTTTTTTGCTTAGTGAAGGTGGTGATACTGCCCAATCTACTTCTCCAAATAGTTTATCATAAAGAGCATATATTTCTTTTCTTCTATGTAGTAATTCTTTCTTATAAATCTGAAACTGCGCAACTGCAATCGATGCGAGAATATCCGGCATATTTATTTTAAAGCCCGGATAAATAATATCGTACTTCCATTCCGCACCCATAGTTTTTGCATAAGCATCCTTCGTCTGACCGTTGAAAGACATTAAACGAAGAAAGTCATATATTTTTTTGTTATCGAATGGAACTGGCAGGTTTATACAAATTGCTCCGCCTTCTGCCGAGCTTATATTCTTTACTGCGTGGAAAGAAAACACAGTCATATCTGCAAGCGAACCCGTAGGTCTTCCTCTGTATTTTGCTCCTATAGAGTGAGCCGCGTCGGAAAGAATTAAAATCCTTCCGAGCTTCTTTTGATTTTCATCGTTTGATTTAAATTTAACCTTAACTTCTTTTGAGTTTACTACATCATAAATTTCATTGTAGTCGCAGGGAAGCCCTGCAATATCGACGGGAATAATTACTTTAGTTTTTTCTGTAATAGCTTCAGTAAGTTTGGAAGTATCAATACAAAAATCATCTTTAATATCGACCATTACCGGCTTAGCGCCAAGATGAAGCACAGCTAATGCTGTTGCAACAAATGTATATGCGGGGATAATAACTTCATCGCCCGGCTTTACTCCATACCAATGTAGTGCGAGAATTAATGCAGAGGATGCGGAGTTAACGCAAAGCACATCGTTCACTCCTGAAATAATGGCAACTTCTTCCTGAAGAATTTTTACCTGCGGCCCGGTTGTTATCCAGCCGGACTTAATTGTTTCAATTAAGTTATCGATTATATCATCGTTAACATAGGGGAGATAAAATGGAATCATCAGGTTTCTTGGGGCTTTTTATATTCTGTATTAAACCTAAAAATAATAAAAGATTTTTAACAAAGATAGACTCAAAGAATCAAACTATTATTGAAGAAACTTGCAATATTTTCCACGACAAATTCTATTTGCTCACCGGTTAATTCCGGATATATGGGGAGAGATAAGATTTCATCCTGATAATTATTTGTGATTGGATAATCTTCCTTCGGAACATTTAAATATTTATATGCCTCTAAATTCGGCAAAGCAATAGGGTAGTGAATTGAAGTCTCAATTTCAAATCTTGACAAATATTCTTTTAAGGAATTTCTTTGCTTTGTTCTGATTACATATAAATGAAAAGTATGTTTCGAATCTTCGCGGATGAATGGCGTTACAATATTATTTGAATTAGATAATAGCTCTGTGTATAATGCGGCGTTCTTAATTCGTTTATCAGTCCAGTTTTTCAGATGTGAAAGTTTTGTGTTAAGCACTGCTGCCTGCATTCCGTCTAATCTGCTATTGATGCCTTCGATTTCGTGTTCGTGTTTTTTTATCGAACCGTGATTTGCAAACATACGAATCTTATTAGCTAGCTCATCGTCATTTGTAATAATACATCCCGCATCACCGTATGCACCGAGATTTTTACCGGGGTAAAAACTGAATGAGGAAGCAATCCCATATGTACCTGCAAGCTTTCCATTAAATTCAGAGAGGTGCGCCTGAGCGCAATCTTCAATCAGAAAAAGATTGTGCTTTTCGCAAAGCTCTTTAATTTTTTCTATATTACAAACCTGCCCGTAAAGATGAACTGGAATTATGGCTTTTGTTTTCGGAGTGATTTTGTTTTCAATTAGGTTTTCATCTATTGTGTAATATTTTTCATCTATATCTACGAACACAGGTCTTGCCCCTGTTTGGGTAATTGTTTCAGAGGTGGATATCCATGTGTTGGCTACAGTAATAACTTCATCGCCTGCGCCAATACCAAGCATCTTGAGAATTATGTAAATTGCATCCGTTCCGTTAGCAACGCCAATGCAGTGCTTTACTCCGTACATCTCTGCAAAATTTTCTTCAAACTGCTTTACATAATTCCCACCGACAAAGGCAGTATCATTTATTACTGATTGAATAGCAGAATCTATTTCTTCTTTAATAGATAAATAGTGTG
>JBBRQV010000155.1:0-7704 GCA_038225955.1 Ignavibacteria bacterium
CAAACGGCAGATTGGATGTAGTAGGGAACTCTTATTACAAACTATACAGAAATTTTAAAATCAGTAACAGCAGTGTAACATTTGACGGTCCGATAGATGACCCTTCCATAAATTTACAAGCTATTTATACCGGAACAAAAAGTACTCAGCAGTTCGGCAGCACGGAAGTTCAGGTAATGGCGACTATTAACGGTAAAGTAAGCAAGCCTACTGTTCAATTAAAACTAATTGAAAACGGCGGTGAAGTCTCCAGCTCAGATGCGCAGGGTGATGCAATAACATACTTACTGTTCGGTAAATTTAAGAATGAGCTAACAGCATCTGAGAGACAATCAGTTGCTTCAAGTGTTGGGACTACGGTCGGTTCAAATTATGTATCGTCAGTTTTATCTCAAAGCGTAAGAGATGTTCTTCCGTTTTTAGTTGATGCTGAATTTAATTATACAGAAGGAAAAGTTGAAGATACTGACGTTCAATTAACATCTGAGTTTGGTGATGCAACTGTAAAAGTCGGAGGAAGATTATTAAAAGAAGTTAAGAACTTCGACTTCGTTGTAGATTATCCGTTAAATAAAATGTTCAATCTTAATTTACCTGAAACGCTGCTTATGGAATTTTTCAGGCAGCAAGTCAGCACTTCAGTTGTTGGTACTGATTTAACCACAACAAATACCGGAATAAAAATTATTTACAAGATTAAGTTCTGATAATTTAAAAAGCTTGGCCAATTCCAAAGTGGAATGCAAATTTAGAAAGCTCTCTCTTTGAGGGGTCGTATAATTTATATCCTACATCAAAACGAATCGGACCTATAAACAAATTATATCTTACACCAAAACCTGCTGCTAAAGCTATCTGGGAGAATTCAAACTCAGATGCTTTATTCCAGATGTTTCCATAATCTAAAAATACAACTGCGCCAATATTTTTTGTAAATCCCTTTGAGCGGGGGAATAAGTCTTGTCGATACTCAAAACTTCCTTCCAGTAAAAAATCTCCTCCGTCCTCTGGCTTTACTACAATTCCATTTTCCTGAGCGTTCCATCCTCTTAAACTACTTCCGCCGCCGCTGAAAAATTTATACAGAGGCTGGACGGGAACAAGTTTATCACCGGTTCCATACTCAAAAATACTTCCAACTTTAAATACTGTTGCTAGAACAGGACTTCTTTTTTTAGAACCAAGCTGTAAGTAAAATCTATTAACTGTATAGAGTTTCACATATTGCGAATAATTTAAATTCCAATTGAATGCGTTTAATACAAGCTTTGGAATAAGCCCTGCACTGCCGACAGTTATGGAATGATAAAGTCCTTTAGTCGGGCTGAAGGCATCGTTAGTATTATCGTGAGTTGCCGTCAGGCTAAGCACTGAGTTAAAAAGGTCAAGCGTTGAATCGGTGCTGTAGTATTTGAATCGGATTATTTCTTCATTCAATTCCAGAGATGCATTATTGTAAAAAGTTTTATCTGAGATATAATAATTTAATGTTGTAAGGTTACCCGCATAATAATTCCTATACTGTTCAAGATTATATAATCCAAGAGTTATTTTATCAGCAATTGTTGAGCGTTTATTAAAAGCATAAGGCTGCGTTACTCCGGCAGAAAATTCAAAACGATTAATCTCAAAAGTATTTATCAATGCGCTTGCTGTAAGGTTAAGTACCTTTCCTCCGTTCCAGAAATATTTATTAACGTACTGCGCTCCTCCTCCAAAATAAAATTTATTATCCACTGTCTGCCCGGTGATGTAAGGAATTATTTCTGTTTTGTTACTGAGATTAATATTAATAATAAAATTTGCTTTATTCCCTTCTGTGCTTTCAACTTCTGCTCTTGCGCTTTGCACAATTGCGTATTTTGAAATATTGTTTTCTGTCAGCAGTCTCACTTCCTTACTGTATCTATCGCCCTCGTTGTATTCAATCATTTTATACATCAGCTTATCATCTACTCCATATTTGTTATCGTTTATTTGTACTTTAGTCTTTCCGAAATAAAAAACTGTATCTGCGCTTTCAAAATATATATTTACGGTGCAGCTTGTATCGTGTTTTGTAATTATAGTGCCTTGCTCTTTTCTGATTGTTGCATTCATGTACCCCATATTCTGAAGCAGGTCAACAATCCTGTTTGTCTGTTGAATGATTAATACCTTATTATAAAATCTTTTTGACCTTATAGATTTTATACTATCCATAGCACTGCTAACTTCGGGCGTAATTTTTTCTAATCCGTTGTAAACAAGGCTGTCAATTCTATAATGTCTTTTCTCCTGAACAATAAATTGTATTAATGCTTCTTTTTCTTCGAGGTCATATTTTACAAGTGTATCTACTTTAGCATCAAAAAATCCGTTATCAAAATAAAATTTTTCAAGTTTAAAAATATCATCCCCTAAAACATTTCTTGTAAACACATCTATTTTGTTTATACCGATAACAGAACTGAGAGCATTATCTTCAAATGAAGTAGAATCTTTATGTATAAATTCTATCTTACCCGGTTTTAAAATTTGCTGTGAATAAAGAAGACTGAATTGAAAAAAAATGAAAATGAGTGTGAATAAAATTTTAGTGCGGCTTGGTATCATATTTGTATTTTCTAATGTAAGTAATGTCAAAGAATGTGCCAATAAGTTGAGTTTGAAAGTACTATATTAGTATTACAATTGATAATGTAAAAATCGAGTGCGACAATATTGTCAAACTATGCCAAAAAAATATGTAGATTAATGATAAAATTTAAGAAAAATATCTTTAAAGAAATCCTTTCATTACTGAATGAAACGTATTCTGAATTTGTTGACGATAAGGCATTCAAAATGGCAGCCGCGCTTTCATATTATTCAGCATTTTCTCTAGGCCCGTTATTTATAATCATCATAGCTATTGCCGGATTTATTTTTGGGGAAGAAGCCGCAAGGGGACAATTGTTTGGCGAGCTTGCCAGACTAATGGGACCCGATAGCGCAATTTTTCTTGAGACTATTTTAAAAGGCGCTGCAAATAAATCAACAGGAATTTTTGCTACTGCAATTAGTATTATACTTGTAGTCGTTGGTGCATTGGGAGTCTTCATTGAACTTCGCGAATCGCTTAATATAATCTGGGGAGTTGAGTTAAAACCGGGCAAACCTGTGCTGAGCTTTTTGAAAAACAGACTGACATCTTTTTATATGGTTATTGCTTCGGGGTTTCTACTTATGATATCTCTTGTAATTAATTCTGCAATTGCATTATTGTATAGTTATTTCGGAACAACACTTTCAGTAATTCTTCCGGGTGCAGGTATTGTAAATAATGCAGTTTCATTCTTTGTGATAACTGTGCTCTTTGCTATGATTTTTAAATATCTGCCTGACGTAGTAATAAAATGGAAATATGTCTGGCTGGGTGCTGTGATAACATCAGTGCTTTTTACTATAGGGAAATACCTAATTGGCTTGTACATAGGTAACAGTTCATATACCTCAACTTATGGAGCAGCAGCATCGATGGTTGTACTATTTGTATGGATATATTATTCAGGTCTTATTTTATTTTTCGGAGCAGAGTTCACTCAGGTTTACAGAAATCGATATGCAGATACTTCTTTGAAGGAAGGGAATGAAGGAATAATAATCCCTAAAGTATCCCAACTTATAAAAGATTCCTTAGAAAAAGAGAAAAATAAAAAGGATAGTTTAGAAAATCAGCCGGATACATCAATCAAAAAATAAAATTTTCCTGTATAAATTTGCTGTCCGAATTTAGATAGAAATCTTAAATAATTATTTAGATTTTACTGACTCTCACCAAACGATTCATCGTCCGTATCTGCATCAGCGTCTGCCTTCGTAACATGAATTCTGCCATCAATATGATTTGCCGGTGCATATATTGTATATACCTTCATGTGAGAATTTCCTGTATTAATAAAATTATGCTTTGTATGGGGAGAAACAACCACAACATCCTGAGGATTAATCATGCTCTCAACTCCATTTAATATTGCCTTACCCGTCCCACTGAGAAAAAAAAGTGTTTGTTCAACATGTTTATGAGTTTCCTCTCCTATTTCTCCTCCCGGCGGAATATCCATTACAACAAGTTGACTCTTCTTACCGGTAAAAATAACTTTTCTGAAAAAGGTGTTTTCATTTGTTGCTTCGATTATGTTTCCTTTATACGACATACATTCTATAATTTTTAATAGGTCATTTTAAAATTTTCTCTAAGTGATTATTTGAATTTATCTTATACAAGATAGAATAAGTTGCGATATTAATCAATTAAACGAAGGTATGAAATTAGGACTACATCTTTCGATATAGAAAAAATCTATATCGAAAATTTTATATGAAATAGTTTACTTAGTGTGTTTAATAGAGCTCACCCTATCTTACTCTGCAACCTTGACCATCCGCCTCCGTTGTGCACCTCTGCAAAACCATTTGATTTTAAAATCCCTTTTGCCGATGAGCTTCGCATTCCCGATGCGCAGCACGTTATGATTGGTCTATCTTTTTTGAATTTAGATAAATTTTTACTTAGAACTTCGAGTGGAATATTGAGGGAGTTTTTTATGTGCCCGCTTTGAAACTCGCCTTTTGAACGTACGTCAATTATCACAGCGCCTTTATTTACTAATTCTTTTAAATCAACTTTGGGTCCTAAACCTAATACATTTTTGAGAAACTGAATCATATTAATCCTTTTAGATTGTTTAAAATTATTTGCAAGACCTGTTTATAATATTAACGAAAATTTTACAGAATAGTTTTTATTTCCCATCAGTATTTTTACTTATCAGAGAAACATTTGAAAAATTTTCGTTGTACAATTTCATTTTGTTGTAGGAAAGAAGCAATAAGAGAGTCATGCTTTCATCTTTTGTAGTTTCCTTACTCTTTTGTTGGATTGTTGTTTTCATGGTTTTACTAATTTTGGGTTAAAAAGCTTGTTTTTAGTATGTTATTATAATTTTTTTAAATGTTCTAATAAAGAACATTGCGCTTTATTTCAATTAGCGTGCCATTTAGTTTTTGGTAGAAATTCGAATGTAGAAAGTAACATTATTGTCACATTTTGATTTTAAAGAATTCATCAAACATTTTCCAAATGACGGATTTTTGCCGGATTTCTTGAACACATCCCGCTTAAGCAGGAAAGGAATAAATGTGATTTTTATGATTAAAAAGATAGTTGGAAAAATGTCGGATTTTAAAAATCTGAAATCTGAAATCTGAAATCTGAAATCTGAAATTAGCGAAATAGTTGACTCAATAAAAATAATAAATATGAAATTATTTTTCAAGAAAATGTTACCTATTAGTAGTAATAGGCTGATAATTTTTACAGGAAACTTTCATGCCTGTAATAAAAATACTGAGTTTCTTATCTTAAATAACTTTGAAACATATAATTAAGTGGAGACATAGATGAAATATAAAATTGTATTTCTTACTTTACTGGCAAATATTATTTTTTACAATAATTCATGCGCACAATTAAACCCGAATGTTAAAGTATTCAGGAATATACCTGTTTATGAATTTTTCAACTCAACATCACAATCGTCTATTGATTTGTTTCAAGGCTTGACTGTAGATGCTAATAATGCAATAAGAGATATTGAGCTTGCAGATTCTTCAGGCTTTGGAATAGATAAATTTTATTTGCGTTCAGGTGATGGTAGTCAGGATGATTTTGCTCTGGGTCAGGAAACTAAATTTATACCATTTTTTCAGACAAGGAATAATTATTCTCAAGCCGGCTTTGATACAATAACGCGAATTGATCCCGGACATTCAGGTAACTTAGTGCCTGCAGATTTTTACAAATATAACACCTTTTCGCTCGGCAGGTCTTTTACGTCAAACGATTTAAGAGTCTATGGTTTTTGGTTAAAGGGAAAAAAAATTAGTTTTGGATTGCCTTATGAAGTTTTTGGAATTATGTATATGAAATCAATCGAGACTTTAAACATTGGCGGAATACCCACTTATAAATTAACTATAGATATAAAAATAAATACTCACGGAGAAAATGATTTCAGGGAGAATTTAGTTAATATACAAACTGCCGGTGCTGAAACTCCGGCAAAATATTCTTTATCGCAAAATTATCCTAACCCTTTTAATCCTGCTACAAATATAAAATTTGAAATTATAAAATCCGGATTTGTCAGCCTCAAAATTTATGACGCTTACGGCAGGGAAGTTGAATCTCTTCTTAACAATTTTCAACTAGCTGGGACTTATAACATATCGTGGGATGCATCGCAGCTTCCAAACGGAGTTTATTTTTATAAATTACAGACGAATGATTTTGTGGAAACAAAAAAGATGATACTGGTAAAGTAATTTTTTAGAATAAGATTAACAGATTTAAACGGAAATAAAAAAGCCAGAGAAAATAATTCCATGGCTTTGCAGACAGTACGTGGGAATATCGAGGAAGTTTGGGATATGTTAAACTATAGTACCTTGCGGCCTTGGATGACTCGCACTAAAACTATTACGATTGCTATTATAAGCAAAATATGAATGAAGCCTCCCATTGTGTAAGAGCTTACTAAACCTAATACCCATAAAATCAAAAGTACAACTGCGATTGTCCAGAGCATTTTTTGCTTTCCTTATTATTATTTGATTTGTAAATGATTTTAAAAAATGCATCTTGCCTATCCACTAAGCAAGATGCTTCAGTGTTTCTCCCTACTTCAGCATCGTAATATCCTTGGATGTGACTTCCGGGTCTCATTGAGGCAGTACAAATTGTTTGTCTTAAAAATTTCAGAACTGTGGAATTGTTAAGTGAATAAAATTAGATATATGTGTTTTCTTTCTCAATCAGTCAGAAGATTGAAATAAGAACTACTCCATAAGAACTATTATACTATATTATTTGTTATTTATTGTCTAAATTAATACCAAGAATTACTTACGCTACAATACTGAAATAATGAAGAAGATTAAGATAATATTGATTGAGGATAACCGACTTCAACGCGACGCAATAGGGGCAATGCTAAGCGAGCAGGATGACTTTAAAGTTGTTGCTGCATTGAGCGATACTCAGAATATTTTTGAAAAAGTAAAAGAGCTTTCCCCCGATATAATCATTCTCGACCTTGGGCTTACGCAGTTAAACAGTCTTGAATTAGTAAAGACATTTTATAACGATTATCCTCAGATTAAAGTCATAGTAATGGATTTTGTTTCTATGAAGGAAGATGTGCTTAAATTTATAGAGGCAGGCGCATGGGGATTTATACTTAAAGATGCTACTATAATAGAATTTTTGAAAACCATTCGTTCTGTTAACGAAGGAGTAAAAGTCTTACCGCCGACTTTAGCAGGTTCACTGTTTTCACAGATTGTAGATTACGGAGTGAAATCACTCGGCCCTGAGAAATTTATCGAATCTGTTCGCATGACAAACCGGGAAAAGGAAGTAGTAAATTCAATCTGCGAAGGTTTGTCAAATAAAGAGATTGCCCATCAGCTAAATCTTTCTATTTATACTGTGAAAAGTCACACTTCATAACATCCTGGAAAAAATGGCATTGAATACCCGGGTGCAAATTGCAATTTATGCTCATTCAAATGAAGAGCATACCGGTACTGTTACAGCTTCTTCAGAACTAACTTCTTTAAAGTAATAATAATATCATCTCTAAAACTAATCCATAAGGGTTAGTTCAAACTCATTCCAAA
>JBBRQV010000156.1:0-7630 GCA_038225955.1 Ignavibacteria bacterium
AAACATCTCCTCTAAGATTTAACATCTCAAAAGTTTTTTAACACCTCTAATATATCATTCATCTCAAACAAAAACGAAAAGCTTGAAAATTCAGAAAAAATACACTCAAATTGCCCTAAAAATTTACTGTGGGAAATCAGTTTTCATATTGATTTAAAAAAAGGGTTTTGGTATGTTAATGACTGTATATTTATACATCAAAAACTAACTTTTAAGAAAGAATTTAAAATGGAAAAGTATTTAAAGATTGCAACATCTTTATTTATTCTTGCCTTGTTCACCTCCAATGCGTTCTCTCAGGGATTAAACGCAATTGTAGCTACTGACAACAGCAATATAGTAGCAGTAGGAGACAATGGTAAAGTTTTACGTTCCAGCAATGGCGGAACGACTTGGTCAAGAACCACAAACGGGGCAGTAAATTACAAATCACTAGCTTTCTTAGGTAATGATGTTTGGGCCGGAGCAAGCGATGGAAAAGTTTACAAGACATCAAAAACTTTAGCTCCTATCACTGGCTATTCAACAGGTGGTGCAAATTCAATCAATGGTGTTTCATTCGGAACATCTAATGTAGGTTTTGCCTGTGGTGATGCAGGTTCGCTTTACAAATCAATTGACGGCGGTATTACATGGGCAGTTAAGAATACAGGTATTGCCAATGTAAAAATGAATGCAATCAGTTTCAGAGATGCGACAAATGGAATTGTTGTTGGAGACAACGGCACAGCTTATATGACTAACAATGGTGGAGATACATGGTTTACATTAATTACAAATACTACAAGAAATCTTCTTACAGTAAAATTCTTCACAGCAACTGCTTACTTAGGAGGTGAGTGGGGAGTTCTTTATCTTTATGACGGTTCACTTACTGTGACACCGGTTAAAACCAGAACCAGAGCAGACATCAAAAGTATAAGCGGAACCAGCACATCAACAGCTAATATAGTTGGCGGTGGCGGATTCGTTAGAAATAATGCAGGAAGCTCTGAATTCTTAAACTTCGGTAAAAGCCCAATGATGGCTAACCTTGTAGGTGTATCTTACTCAGATGCAAGTACAGGTTTTGCATGCAGCAGTTTAAATGATGCAATCATTAAAACTGCAGATGCAGGCGCAACTTGGAGCCTTACAGCAGGTGCAACAATGCAATCATCATGGGTATCAAAATTATCAGGTTCAGCAGGTATCGGAAATAATTTATCTTTAAATCCAAACAACAGAGATGAGCTTTATGTTGTTTACGGAAAAACAGTTTCAAGAAGCATGAACAAAGGTGAAACATGGCAAACAATCGCTACAGTTGCTGCTTCATCCGGTTCAGTTTCCAATGCTCACTCATTTTATGTAAGTCCTTTGGATACAAATATTATGATGTGCGCTATCGAAGGTAATCCGCTTGACGTTGTAGTTAGAAGCACAAACTACGGCGCAACATGGACAACAATCCTTGCAATTAATTTCAGTAACTACGGAATGCCATTAGAGAACGATCAGAATGATCCGAACTTATGGTACTACGCTCCTGACGGAGGTGGTTTCTGGAAATCAACTAACAACGGCGCAAACTTCACTGAAATCAGTGGAGCATATCCTTTCAGAAGCCCTTGCGATATATTGGTAACATGGGAAAACTCAAACGAAATCTTCGTTGCAGACGGTATAACAAGTGCATCACAACCAGCAGATATATTTAAATCAACAAACGGCGGTGTTAACTGGGTAAAAGTTCACACAAACCCAACAGGTGCAAACGCAAGTGAAATTCCTTCGATGTGTAACTCTGTTTTTGATACTAAAATGGGATATGCCACTAACTGGAGTTCGAGTTCAAGATATAAAACAACCAACGGTGGTAATAACTGGTTAGCCATTCAGTCCACTTCATTCACCGGATGGAATTCAGACGTTTGCCGTGAAGACCCAAACTTGGTATTAACAGGTAACTACGGTCAGAACTCTTCTATCTCAACTGACGGAGGTACAAGCTGGACTGCTTACGCGATGCCATCAGGCGGCTGTGGCGCAGGGCTTATAGTTCCTTCAAGAGACAATCTCATTGCAATGCAGTGCTCAGGATTACTTAAATTCCTTGTGACTTACACAGTGGTAACAAATGTAAGTGAACAAACATTATCCGGAGTTCCTACAAAGTATGATTTGTATCAAAACTATCCGAACCCATTCAATCCGTCAACCGAAATAAGATATGATGTATTGAATGCAGGAAACGTTTCAATCAAAGTTTATGATCAGGCAGGAAAAGAAGTATATACATTAGTTAACGGTTTGAAGAGCGCAGGATCTTATAGCGTGAAATTTGATGCTTCCACCATGTCTTCAGGTGTTTATTACTACACACTTGAAACAGCAGGAAATACATTCACTAAGAAAATGATATTAGTAAAATAATAAAGGATTTCAATTTCAGTTTTATAAAAGGGCGGCTAACACCGCCTTTTTTTTTGATTAAAAATATTCTTCTATACAGAAATTTGATACTTAATTTTTGTAAAAATATACAGTATTTTGTTATGATATAGATATGAAAAAAATCCTAATTATAGAAGACGAAGATTTTATCCGCGAAACAATCCAGGATATTCTTGATGCCGAAGGTTTTGATACCAATACTGCCGAGAACGGGCAGGTAGGAGTAGAGAAGGCAAAAGGATTTCTTCCGGATTTAATAATTAGTGATATCATGATGCCGATTCTCGATGGGCACGGAGTAATCCGCGAACTCAAAAAAGATGAAACTACAGCACAGATTCCTTTCATTTTTCTCACAGCAAAATCAGAACTAAAAGACTTACGTGAAGGCATGGAGCTTGGCGCAGATGATTATCTGAACAAGCCGTTCACTGCCGATGAACTTATCAATGCTATCAATGTAAGAATTGATAAGGCCGACCAGACAAAAAAAGTCACCGAAAACAAGTTAGACGAACTTCGTACTAATATTATTTACGCATTGCCACATGAAATGAAAACTGCTTTAGGTGGTATAGCAACTACAGTAGAAGTATTAATTGACATGGATGAGGCTTTCAGTAAAGAAGAGAGATTTGAAATGTATGGAATGATAAAAGACTCTGCTATGCGTCTTGATGCTCTTATAAAAAAGAATTTATTGTATGCTAATCTTGAAATTATAAACTCTGATAAAAATAAGGCAGCTGAGTTAAAAAGACATACAACATCGGAAGTTAAAAAAAGCCTGACTGAAGTATTAAATGATAAGAGCGCAAGATACAGAAGAGCGGGCGATTGGAATTTAATTTGCGCTGACGATGTTAAGATTAAAATCTCCAGGGACAATTTACTTAATATACTCGATGAAGTAATAGATAATGCTTTCCGACACTCAAAGTCTGGAAACAAAGTTATTATTTCTGTTGAGACAAATGCTGAAGGCAAATACTTAAATATTTTTGTAAAAGATGAAGGCAGGGGAATATCAGTGGAGAACCTACAGAAGATAGGAGCTTTTATGCAGTTCGATAGAAACAGATACGAACAGCAAGGACTTGGACTTGGGTTAATAATTACAAAAAAACTTACGGAAACACACGACGGTATTTTTGAAATAAAAAGCGAAGAAGGAAAATTTACTGAAGTAAGAATTTCTTTTTTACTTGATAAATAAATACACTTAAAAAAATAAAGTAAACATACAGGATATATTTTACAGATGAAAAATTACACAAAAATCAACGACTTTTCTCAAAGACATAATGGACCAAACGATGACGAAGTAAAAATAATGCTTGAGGCATTGGGCTTGAAATCACTGGACGATTTAATTGATGAAACGATTCCCGATAACATAAGAAAGCAGGAACCGATGAAGTTAGATGCTCCTCTATCTGAATTTGAATTTCTTAAAAAAATAAAAAGTATTGCATCGAAGAATAAGATATTCAAATCTTATATCGGAATGGGTTATCATCCTACAATAACCCCACCGGTAATTTTAAGAAACATATTAGAAAATCCGGGTTGGTACACGCAGTACACTCCGTATCAGGCAGAAATTTCACAGGGAAGACTTGAAGCATTATTAAATTATCAGACTTTGATAATTGATTTAACGGGACTGCCAATTGCAAATGCATCATTACTAGATGAAGCAACAGCAGCAGCAGAGGCAATGCATTTATTTTATGCAGTTAAACCTGCAACGAAGAAAGATTCAAATAAATTTTTTATTTCAAAGAATTGTTTTCCTCAGACTATTGATGTTGTAAAGACAAGAGCAGAATCAATCGGAATAGAATTAGTCATAGGTGATAAAAGTACAATGAGTGAACTGAACAATGATTTCTTCGGAGCGCTTGTTCAATATCCTAATGCAACAGGAGAGATTCCTGACTACACTGAGTTTTTTGCAAAGTGTAAAGAGAACGAAATTCTAATTGCAGTTGCGGCAGACTTAATGAGTCTAGCATTGATAAAACCTCCGGGAGAATTTGGCGCAGATGCAGTTGTAGGTAATAGCCAGAGATTCGGCGTACCTATGGGATACGGCGGACCACATGCTGCGTTCTTTTCTACCAAAGAAGAATACAAAAGATTTATACCGGGAAGAATTATCGGTGTAACGGTTGATTCACACGGTGATAAGGCTTACAGAATGGCTCTGCAAACACGTGAGCAGCACATAAGAAGAGAGAAGGCAACGAGTAATATCTGTACGGCTCAGGTTCTTCTTGCAATTATGGCAAGTATGTATTCAGTTTATCACGGACCAGAAGGAATTTTAGAAATCGCAACGACAATAAACTATAATACAATTGTATTGAACGATGCATTAACTTCCATGGGAGTTAATCAGATAAATAAATCTTTCTTTGATACATTAAGAATAGAATTAAGTGCAGATGAAATTACAAAAGTAAAATCAATAGCCGAATCAAGAAATATAAATTTCAGATATTTTGATAAATATGTTGATAAATATGTTGGCATTACTTTAAACGAGCAAACGACCCAGGATGATATAACTGAAATCGTTTCAGTATTTGTTGAAGCGTTAGGAAAAAAGAAAGCAATAGAAAATAAATGTCAGAAGAATTCCATTCCTGAAAATTTAAGAAGGACTTCTGAATATTTAACGCATCCTGTTTTCAATTCGCATCACTCCGAAACGGAAATGCTGCGTTATATGAAGAAGCTTGAGAATAAAGATTTATCTTTAACTGTCTCTATGATTCCGCTTGGCTCATGCACAATGAAGCTTAATGCTACTGCGGAAATGATTGGCGTAACGTTCCCTGAATTCGGTGAGATACACCCATTTGTTCCGTTGAATCAATCAGAAGGTTATCTAGAGCTTATAAAAGATTTAGAAAAAGATTTATGTGAGATAACAGGGTTTGCAGGAATTTCCTTACAGCCTAACTCAGGCGCACAGGGAGAATATGCAGGCTTACTTGTTATCAGAGCATATCATCATAGCAAGAGTGACCACCATAGGAATATTTGTTTGATACCTTCATCGGCGCACGGTACAAATCCTGCAAGCGCAATAATGGCAGGAATGAAAGTTGTAGTTGTAAACTGCGATGCTGAAGGAAAAATTATTGTAAAAGATTTAGAAGAGAAAGCGGCGCAGCACAAAGATAATCTCGCAGCGTTTATGGTTACTTATCCGTCTACGTTTGGTGTATTCGATACGAATATAAAAGACGTTTGTAAAATAATTCACGATAATGGCGGGCAGGTTTATATGGATGGCGCGAATATGAATGCGCAGGTCGGGCTTACAAGTCCTGACTTAATTAACGCAGATGTATGCCACCTAAACTTACATAAAACCTTCTGCATTCCGCATGGCGGAGGTGGTCCTGGTGTTGGTCCGATAGGTGTTGCAAAACATTTAGTTGAGTTTTTACCGGGACATGCAGTTGTACCTATGGGAAATAAAAATTCCATCGGCGCAGTTTCTGCTGCTCCATGGGGAAGCTCAAGCATTTTGATTATCTCATATGCATATATAAAAATGATGGGTGAGAGAGGCTTGAAGAGAGCAACACAGCTTGCAATTCTTAATGCAAATTATATTAAGGCAAGACTCGAAGAAGATTACAAAGTATTGTATAAAGGTGATAGGGGAATGGTTGCACATGAGCTTATATTTGATGTAAGACAATTTAAAGCATCAACGGGTGTTGAAGTTGTTGATATAGCTAAGAGATTAATGGACTATGGTTTCCACGCGCCGACAGTTTCTTTCCCTATAGCAGGAACGCTTATGGTTGAACCAACGGAAAGTGAATCGATTCATGAGCTTGATAGATTTATTACTGCTATGAAACATATTCGTCAGGAGATTAAAGAGATTGAAGACGGGATTTACGATAAGACGGATAACGTTTTGAAAAACGCTCCGCACACTGCATACAGCATTGCCGCAGATAAATGGGAACACTCGTACAGCAGGGAGAAAGCAGTTTATCCTGTGGCCTCGCTAAAGGAACAGAAATTTTTTCCGAGTGTAGGTAGAGTTAACGATGCGCAAGGCGATAGAAATTTAATCTGTGCCTGCCCTCCGATAGAGGAATATATGGAAGAGACTGCGTAGTTATCATTTAACATTATTGGTTTTTACAAAAAAGGCGTTTGAAAGAACGCCTTTTTTGTATAAAATATATAGTGAAATAATTAGTAAAATTCTTTAAATTAAATCATGGAATCAATACAAGTAGAAATATTAAATCCGAAAGCAAAAAATATTTTAAATAATCTTGCAGATTTAAAATTAATTAATATATCAAAATCACAAACTGCACGAAAAGACTTTTTAGAATTTGTAGATAAATTAAGAAATCAAAATAAAAGTAAAAAAAAGCTTTCGTTAAAGGAAATAACTGCTGAAGTAAAAGATGAAAGAAGAAAAAGACCGCTCAAATCTTAAAGTCATCACTGATACTAACTTATTCATCAGTTTTCTAACTAATGGAGATTTTCGTTTCATATATGAATTGATCAACATTGAAAAAATTGATTTGCTTTTAAGTAAAGAATTGATTGACGAACTTACACGAGTTTCCTTCCGACCAAAATTCACTAAGCTTATCCAGAAATCTCAAATATATATTCTAAATGAAATTCTATTAAAATTTGGAATAATGGTTAATGTTACCTCTAACATTAATATTTCCAGAGATAAGAATGATGATTATCTGCTAGCTCTAGCAAAAGATGGTAATGCCGATTTCCTATTAACAGGAGATAAAGATTTATTAAGTATTGGAAAGTTTGAAAATACTCACATTATAAAAATAAGTGAGTTTAAACAGTTAATGAAAAATATATAAATTTATTAACTCTTCAATACACACGTTATCCATTCCGGATTTTCTGATAGGAACGGTTCGGGACTTCCAGTCCGCTCTGTCTGAATATCTCTCATTGTATATCTTATCGGAAGTTTATATCCGAGTGAACCCAGCAGCTTTAAAAAATAATCCGGGTCATAAAAATTTACAAAGTCCAGTCCCACGGAATCTTTTATTTTTCTGAAAACTTCTGTTCCGAATATTCTATTCTCTTCATCAATTAATTCAGGGGTAATACCAAAATCACAAGCAAATGCAGAATTACTCGTAGCAAAAAATTTCAG
>JBBRQV010000157.1:0-7532 GCA_038225955.1 Ignavibacteria bacterium
AGGTCTTCCAGATGTACTATTACGATTGCCCCTAATTCAGCTTTCAAATTAGGGTCATTCACAAATTCTGCTTCTGTTCGTGCCTGCTTAGTTTTTGTTGATGTATTCGTTGAGCTTGTTATTGAATCGCTGCAGCCTGTAAATGTAACTGCGTAAACGCTAACTGCTACAAGCGCGATAAGGATTAAAATTGAGTTCAGAGTTTTCATAAAATTATTTTTTTATTTTGCTTATTGTAATTTAGAGTTGAAGCAAATTATATTTTATTTATATTAGGTGCAGGAAGATTAATCCGCTAAATTCCGAAAAAAATCTCCCGTTTCCCCTGATTTTTGTAAATTTTATTAGTTGAAAAATCAATTAATTGACCCAAAAATCTATTCCTGAAATATGTTACCCCAAAACACTGTAGAAATCTTAAAAACACTCAATAAAACGGAGCTGAAATCGCTTGGAGATTTTATTTATTCTCCCTATTTCAATTCTATTGAGAAACTAAAAGACCTTTATAATGAAATAATGAAGACTTATCCCGACTTAGAAAGCAGAAGGTTAGAGGATGAAACGCTTCATAAAAAATTATATCCGGGCAAGGAGTTTAAACAAAAAGCTATATTAAATTTATTTTCGGATTTCGGAAATCTACTTAAGAAATTTTTATCGTATGAAAAGTTTGGAGCAGAAGAAGATGCAATGGATTTAAGACTGGCAGAATCACTTTCTCAGAAAAAATGCTATGAGTTATCTAAAAAAGTAATTAACGATTACAAAAAAAGGAAAAAGACTTCGGGAAAATTCAGCGAGGACTATTTTTCTTATCTGTATAAAATGGAGAAAATTTATTACAGTAATATAATACACTCCCGCCCGATACATAAGCAGGATATATACGATTCTCTGAATTCCCGTTCACAAGCTCTTATGCTGGACTTCCTTAACAAATATTCTTCACTTGCTCATACGCTATCATTAACTTCAATGGTAAGACCCGATGAAGAGAATAATAAAAAAATAGAAAAATTTTTTAGCGCTCTGAATATTGATAAACTTCCTGAATATGTAGAATCTACAGAAGATAAATTTTTGCCCATAGTAACGATGCAGTATCTCTTGTATCATTACATCAAGGCGGAGATGAGCGAAGAACAATATTATAAGCTTAAGAATATTTTAATTAAAAATGTTGAAAACCTAAGTTCTGAAGATATCTGTATCTATTTTAAAGCGATTCTTGATATGGGGATTTTAAAAAACAATGTAGTAGATGTAGAAGAGATGTTCGATCTGCGAAAACTTTTCTGTGATTTGAAAATCTACCCTAATGATTCAATTCCTAAATTCTCTACTGCCGCTCTTCAGAATACATTAATATGCGCAATGATGCTGGGAAAATTTGAATGGGCGGAGAATTTTTTGGAAGAATATATTAATTATATTGATGATGACCTTAGAGAAAATGAATATAATTACAGCAAAGGTCTGCTGTACTTTAAGCTTAAAAAATATGAAGACTCTTTGCAGTATCTTAATAAAGTAAAGTATTCAGAGCTATTGGAAAAACTCAATGTACGTTTTTACTATGTGATGAATTATATCGAGTTAAAATTATATGATGCGGCTGCCTCTATGGTAAAATCTATAAAGCAGTTACAAAGGGAAAGCAAGGAAATTCCGGTAATTACATTTGACTCGATAACGAATTGCTTGAAGTTTTTTAACGAAATTATAAAATGCGGGGAGAGTAGTTCAAAACTGGATATTGCTGTTTTAAAGGAGGCGCAGACATCAAGAGGATATTTTCATAAACCGTATATTGTGGAGAAGCTGAAGACAATGGTCTGAAGTGATTCGAACCCGTATTTTCAAAGAGTATGAACACACTCCAAAACTAAGAAAATAATATGGTTTATACTGTGAATCTTTTTAATTCATCCCACTCCGACCCAATTTTTCAAAAATTGCTAACCGATCACTAACGAAATTATTAAGTAGCGTAGTTCAACTCAATAAATAAAGTAAAGCTTATAAATAAAAGCCCTGAATCAAAATGATTGCAAGGCTTTATTTTATTTATGAAATTGAGATAAAACTTACTACTTCATTAAAATCATTTTCTTCGTTTCAACAAAATTATCGGCACTGATACGATAAAAATATGTACCGGAGGAGAGATTTACTCCATCCATTTCAACTGAATGATACCCTGAGTTATAAGATTGATTATTTATTAATGACGAAACTAATTTCCCTGCCATATCATAAATGCTTATCGTTACATTTGCATCTTTAGGCAAGCTGAAATTTATCATTGTTGTAGGGTTAAATGGATTTGGATAATTTTGCGAGAGTGAAAATTCTTTCACAATTGTATTTGAAACAGGTTCTATTCCCGTAGTAACATCATACTTTACAAGGAAAACATCGCTTGTAGCAGCATAATAAGAATTATCACCTGTT
This sequence comes from Ignavibacteria bacterium, assembly GCA_038225955.1. Classification (GTDB taxonomy): domain Bacteria; phylum Bacteroidota; class Ignavibacteria; order Tepidaquicellales; family Tepidaquicellaceae; genus JAFDZO01. The sequence goes on from JBBRQV010000157.1 coordinate 2,458, forward strand.
AACAATAACGAATTACCTGCGCCGGGCATTATGGCTCGCGGATAAATAATATTATTTTGAGAGTAGGTGGCAGCAGCCAAAGAATCGCCCGAAGTATTGAACTTTTTTATTTGAATCATGCTGCCAGTATTCAAAAGTCCTACAGCATATATAATCCCTGATGAAATTATTTTTACATCTGTGTATATATCATTTAAACCGTTAATGCCTCTTAATGATTTTCTCCAGATTTCATTTCCGGTTAAGGAATTTAATTTTATCAAAACACCATCACTTCCATCCAGATTAGTATACAAAGAGCCGGTAAGATAAACGTCATTTGATAGCCCAACCGATAAATTGTAAGCCTCATCATCTCCACTGCCCCCAACGCCGCCCGTTTTAAAAACCCATTCTTGCGCACCAGTGCTACCATTGAATTTTACGCACGTTATTTCTTTATTCATAGGCGCAATATTTTTACCGGTGCCTTCTAAGTACATATTTCCTGACTGGTCAATAGCCATTGATGACATAATATCATCTGCATCAGCGGGACCATTATAACTGTTTTCCCAAAGAAAATTACCGGAGTTACTTAATTTAAAGGCGTAAAAATCAGTGGACTCGCTTGATGACGTTTTCCGAACAGTAGCAGCAACACAGATATTATTTGAATTATCAAGTTGAAGCGAAAGTCTATTAGTAAAAGTACTAGAAATTACTGCAGGCTTTTGATTTTTTACCCATTGCATTTCACCTGAAGAATTATATTTTGCAACTATATATGAAGGCTTGTAAGTGGAAAATTTAAAATTTACCCCTGCAAGATAAATGTTCCCTGCATTATCAAGTTTCATAGAGCTCCATTCAACATAACCTAAGGTATCACCTATTCCTGCATATTTGCCCCATAAAGAATCTCCTGCAGGACTGTATTTTATCAGGAATCCTTTGTTAAATGAAAGGGCTGAATCACAATAACCTGCAATGTAAACATTTCCTGAATTATCACATACAGATGATAGACTGTAAGCACCTCTGTTATTATTTGTTGTTACATAAGGGGGAGTAAGAAATCTCTGCCATTGAAAACTTCCTGATGAATTGTACTTTGCAAGATATTGTAGAGGATATGAAGAAGCTGAACCTTGTCTCTCTCCTGTTATATAAATATTCCCGGAGTTATCTGTTGCCGTTTTTTCCAATATATCCAATGTAGAACTATTGTAAGTAGTTGCCCATTGCTGTGTTTGAGCAAAAGAAATGTTACCAAATAATGTTAGTATAATTAACGTTAAGCAAAATTTTAAAATTAGTGTTTTCATTATGATTTTATTAGATTAAGGTTTTTAAAATTATTTTTATTATTTAATTAATGTCATTTTTTTCGTTTGAACAAATTCTCCTGCAGATATTCTGTAGAAATATGTTCCGGATGAAAGATTTACTCCGTTCAATTCTATTGTATGGTATCCTGCCTGATATGATTGGTTATCTATAAGTGATGCCATTAATCTTCCTGTCATATCATAAACCTGCATCGTTACTTTTGAATCTTTCGGTATCTCGAAGTTTATTTTTGTTGTTGGGTTAAAAGGATTAGGATAATTCTGTGATAAAGAAAACTTCGATGGCACTCCAACGCTAATTTCATTTTGTAAATTGTAGTATGTAAAGTTGCCGTTGAAATCTATTTGCTTCAGGCGATATTTATATTTATCAGTTACAAGATTTCTGTCTTCGTATTTGTAATTCTTTATAATGTTAGATGTGCCTGCGCCTTGTATTGTATTTATTTTTTTTCAGTTAGAATCCAATGTTGATTTTCTTTCTATCTCAAATCCCGAGTTATTCAATTCATGTGTTGTAGCCCAGCTTAACGTTACATTATTTCTATTTGTACCGACATTGAAAGATGAAAGCTCGACAGGAAGCTGCTGGTTATCAGTAGAAGCGAGAGCAACATAACCGAAAGAAGTCATAGTCGATGATGCCACATTCCCGGAATCACTGTTTCCCTGTATACCAATATTCCCTGCATCTTCCCACATAGAGCCTGACCATCTTGCAACAGTTAAGTTTGCAGGATTTGTTACCCCGCTATTATGCCCCCATTCAATCTGTGCATACCCCGGCGCAGTACCAGAAACTCTATCGAATCTAAAGTATTCAAACTGACTTACGCTTGTTAATCCGGGAGCAAGCGCAGAACCAAATGCCTGAGGGGAATAAAAGTAATCGAGCAGCCATTCCGAATTTGCATTATCTCCCGCAGTTAAAATAAAATTTCTAAATACATTACCTTTTCCCAGAGGAATAATTCTTGTAGAAATAGAATTAGAAAGTATTTTTATGGGACCGTTTATGCAGCAGCTGGGTTGATAGGTTATCTGACATAATTCGGAGCATGTAAGATAGTTTGGATTACTCTGGGCATCAGAGAAAAATTTACCATTCTTTAAATATAGTTTTGTGGTTACTATTACGTTATCTGTATTCATTGATACTCCGTTAGGATTGTTTATTATAAGCTCAGGGATAAAATTTATTTTGTAGCTATTCGTAGCAAGGAAATTTTGAGCTTGTGTACCTGCGTATTCCATTTTTCCGTTTGCATCAAATGTAATACTTTTGCACATTTGAAAGGTCCGCGCTGAATCCTTCTCTTCTTCTTGTAATAAGTTTACCTGTAGAACTAATTTTTAAGCTCAAACTTCTTATTGCAAAAGTATCGCAATCAAGTACACCATCAACCTGCCATGCATCTTTAAAAAGGAATGCTGCGCTTTGTGAATTGTAAAAATCACTTTTCAGGAGAAGTGTATCGTTGGAGCCGATTGTATTTGGATAGTTTGTGCTTCCCATATTTGAGATAAATAAATTTTTTATAGAAAATAAATTGTACGACGATAAAAAACCGTTCTCTGCTCTTGGGTATCAGAATATTTTAATGAATGCAATTATAGTAGGAGATTTGAATTGGGGAGAGGAGTTTGTTGATAACTTTAAGGATAAGCTTGCGCCGGAAGTAGTTAATAACAGGTATCATTATTGTAAAGCTCTTATTTGTTTTGAGAGGGAAAAATTTGAAATGTCAATTGAGCATCTTAATAATGTAAAATATACTGACTGGGAGCTGAAGCTGAGTATAAGATTTATTTTGCTAAAAAATTATTACGAGATGGGATTGAGCGACCAGGTTACATCCCTAATAGATTCAATCAGACACTTCATTACAAAGAATACAAATAAGTTTCCTCCTTACTCTGTTGAAATGATAAAGAATACAATTAATTATATCGGTAGAATGTCTAATGCAAAGTTTGGCGGGAAAAAACTTGACTATGCAGATTTAAAAGACGCTGAAAAAAATGACAATTATCTTCATAAAAAGTGGATATTAGAAAAGATGAGAGAACGTGCGTGATTTTAAGCTTAGGACAAAACCTTGCAAACACTTAAGTTTACAAGGTTTTATATGCGCGGTCCCAAAGGGATTAAGTTTATAAATTATATATTTCAAACTATTACTTCACCACTACCATCTTCTTAACATCTGAAAATTTATCAGAAGTCAGTTTATAAAAATACATTCCGCTTGATAAATTTTTCGCATCGAATGTTACAGAATAATATCCTGCATCTTTAACTTCATTCACCAATTGCGCAACCTCTCTTCCCATCATATCATATACTTTCAATGAAACGTAATTTGTAATTGGTAATTCAAAATTAATTCTCGTGACGGGGTTGAATGGATTCGGGTAATTCTGAGCCAGATTATATTTCGAAGGTATCCCTATGATGACCTCACTCGATAAATCGTGATACTCATAGTTACCGTTATAATCTATTTGCTTAAGACGATAGTTATAGTGACCCGTATTCAACCCGTGGTCAGAGAATAAATAATTTTGTTGTTGTGATGTTGTACCGTTACCCTCTACGTATCCGACTTTTTTCCATACGTTATCGGATGATTTTCTTTCGATATCAAATCCTTTATTGTTTACTTCCTGCACTGTGCTCCAGTTCAATGTTACATTGGTTGCGCTTACTGAAGATGTGAAAGAAGATAATTCTACGGGAAGAAGATTATCAGTGTTACCCGCAACTGCAAAATCAGAAAAAGAAGTGAATCCCGTTCCGTGCAATGTAGGCTGCGAGGAAGGGTTTGTTGTGCTTGAGTGATTTGAAGAATTCCATGCCCAAGTATTGCCTCCGCCTGTTGCTCTTTTTACTATGCCAGTATAGAGCCAACTTGTTGTACTTAAATTCATACTGTTAGCGATGAAGTCAATGCTGTATGTTCCACCTGAGAGTCCGTCTCCTGTAGTGATTGTCCAGAACTGCGGAGAAAGATTAATGAAGTTTACGCCCGGCCACACTGCTCCTGCATCAATAAATCCTCCCGGCATCGAACCTGAACCAGATGTAGTATAAGATGCCGTTAAGCTTCCGCCAACTGAAGGTGCTCCCGTAAAACTTATTTTTGCTTCCACGTATGAACTTGAACCGTTATCCAATGGGAATAAAGAATTCGATGTAGTCGATGCGGCGAACCATCTTTTTATTGTTCCTCTTACTGCGCCGCCTGTTCTTGTCAACGTACCCAGCACAGAAGTCGATGTTCCGATTGTAAGCGTGTTTACTCCCATGTTTAATATTCCGTTCTGCATGTTTAGTGTTCCTGTAATATTGATTGCGCCTGATGAAGTTACGCCGCCGCTTCCATTCATCGTTAAGTTAGCAATATTACCCGTGAACAAAGAAGCAGGAAGAGTTAAACTACTTGTATTAGTAAATGAAAGTGTTGCGCTGCTTGCGCTAATATTTCCTGAAGTTCTCACAAGCGAACTACCTGAATATGTTATTGTATTTGAGCCTAAAGTTAAAGTTCCGTTAGTTAAAGTTAGTACTCCTGCGAGAGTCGGGCTGCCGTTAAGTGTGAATCCTCCTGCATTGTTCAACTGGAGATTTGTTAGCGATACCGCTGAAATTGTTTTTGCTGAGCCTGTCATTTGAATTTTTCCTGAACCAGTATGTGAGCCAGTTCCCTCAATGTTTCCTGCAACTGATATTGTAAACCCGCC
>JBBRQV010000158.1:0-7464 GCA_038225955.1 Ignavibacteria bacterium
AATAATAGCTTGCAAGCTGTGCCATAAATCCTACCAATAAAGTAAAATAAATTACTCGTCTGAAAGATTTTATCGTTACCTCATCACTAAAAAATTTATCTACCATTTATTTTGTATTATAATAAAGAGCCGTACAGATGTTAATAACCGAAATTAAATCCGATAAAGAAACTTGGACCTGTAGAAACATTTTTTCCTGATATTACATACTCAGTACCGAATGAAAGGCTCATAGTCTTTGATACTTTCTGATTAATCGCACCTGAAATTTTTGTTGAGCTTTGTGGATTTCCATCTAGACCTCTGTTGGTTTCCAAGGTTACATACCAGCTTGTTAATCTATTAATTGAAGAACCTAAAGTGAAATAAAGTGAAACTTCCGACCCGGCATTTTCTGCACCTCTAAATTTATATTTTATACCTGTGCTGTAGTATGAAGGCATTCTGAAAATTCTCATACCGTTACCCATTGTGAAGCCGATGCTGTATGTGGCAAAGTCCGCATCAATAGCCGGGTCAGCATCTCTGGGAAAATGGAATGGCAAGTTTACTTCAAGTTCTAGTCCCATTACAGGAGGCCCTTTATAAAGCTGATAAACTAAACCAACGCTTGGATTTTTAAATCCGAAGCTGCTTTTAGTGCCGGTTACAGGGTCTTGATTTGTTAATTTTGCAATACCGAATTTTACAAAGAAACCAACCGTTGGGCTGATACCTGTGATATTAAAAAGATCGATATCAAATCTTGAAAACTTTGAGTTAGCGCTGATTAAATTTCCTGCGGGATCGTAGAATTGATTAAATTCCCCATATTTCATTGTAATAAGCGTACCGTTTTTACCTTTGGTAGGTATCCACTGCGAATACGAAACATCCGAACACATTAAAAATATGCATACAGATGCCACTATTAGCAATAACTTACTTTTTAACGGGGTCTGCAAATTTTGTATTTTATTTGAATAATGGTTGTAAATTAAAAGAATATTGTATAAAAATAAACACTGAAATATATAGTTCTTACTGTCCGTGTTTAACGAATTACTTTATCTGCAAAATTATTCGTCTCAATATTATAGTTACAAAACTATCATTTTTAAATTTAAAATAAAACATCAAAATTTAAAGTTAATGTAAATTTATTTGGAAGGGCATTTTGTAATCAAATCTTTACGTATAGCTCAATTCTGTGTTAGATAAAAATGAATTCTTCAAATTAATTTTCCCCACACTGTGACAAATAATATTCCAAATTTTCTACTACTTTTTTTAGACATTCATTTAAAAAGATATAATCTTTAAATTAATAAAATGAGTAAAAATCTTGATTTAGGTGAAAATGAATTAAGCGAAATTAAGAGTTTATATTTTCTTTCTCAAATTGAAGGAATTGGTAATGTAAAAATTACTTCACTTTTAAAATTGTTCAAAAGCGCCGGAGCCATTCTCGAAGCAGATTTACTCAGCATAAAGAATACCGGAATTTTAAGTATTAATAATCTAAGGAATTTTGATGGACTCAGAAAAAATAGCGCTTTATTAGAAAAAAATTTTGAAAAGCTCTTAGGAATTTTTGAGAAGAAAAAAATTAGTGTTACTACAATTCAAAGGGATGATTATCCTAAGAATTTAAAACCTATTTATGATGCGCCCGTTCTTTTATATTACAGAGGAAACCTTAACAGTAACGATGAGTTTTCATTAGGTATAGTTGGCACACGAACTCCAAGTGAATACGGCAGACAGATGTGTGAAAATTTTTCGCAGGAATTCTCGAAGATGAAGATTCCTTTAATAAGTGGAATGGCAAAGGGTATTGATTCCATCTGCCATAAGACAGCATGTAAATTCGGACACCTTAACTATGGAATTCTTGGATGCGGAGTAGATGTAATATATCCGCCGGAGAATAAAAAATTGTATGATGAAGTTATTGAGAATGGAGCGATTGTATCAGAGTTTCCTCCGGGAACATTCCCCGATAAAATAAATTTTCCTAAAAGGAATAGAATTATCAGTGGAATAAGCCTTGGTACGATTATTGTTGAAAGCGCAATAAAAGGTGGGGCGTTAATAACGGCTAACTTTGCAAACGACCAGGGTAAAGAAATTTTTGCAGTGCCTGGACATTTAAACTCGAAGCAATCTGATGGTACTAATAATCTGATAAAAAGAGGAACAGCAAAGCTTGTTACAAATGCTGAAGATGTTTTAGTAGAGCTTGAGAACAAAATGAAAAATTTTGTGAAGGCAAAGTATAAAGAAGAAAAAAAAGTTTTGCCGAACTTATCCAAGTCGGAAACTGTTATCTATAATTTACTGGGGTTTGAGCCGATGCACATTGATAAAATTCACGAAGGCTCCGGATTTAATATCTCAGCCTGTCTGGTTGAACTTTTGAGTCTTGAGTTTAAAGAAATTATAAAGCAGCTTCCGGGAAAATATTTTGTACGCTCTTAAATAATATGAAAATAAATTTAGACAAGTATATAATAGACGACAGAGTTTTTGATGTGAAATTTTCATGTGACTTAAATGCGTGCAAAGGAGCGTGCTGTACAATTCAGGGAACTGAAGGCGCGCCACTGCTTGAAACGGAAATAAATATTATGAAGCATGCGCTGCCGAAAGTTATGAAATATTTACCTGAGAGACATAAAAACATTATTGAGAACGAAGGCTTTTATTATAAGCACGACAATAACCTTGCAGTAAGCACGTATAATGATAATGAATGTGTGTTTTCTTTTTATGATGAAAAGAAAGTTGCCAAGTGCGCGTTTCAAACAGCATACTTTGCAGGAGAGATTGAATTTAAAAAACCTATATCGTGTTACTTATTTCCTGTAAGAGTTTACGGTAAAAAAAGAAATATAATCCGTTACGAAAAAATAAGTGAGTGCGATGAAGCATTAGATAAAGGTGTGATGGAAGATATAACGGTATTCGAATTTTTGAAGCAGCCATTGATAGACGAATTCGGAATTGATTTTTACAAAGCAGCAAAAGAAAAATTTTTAAATAAAACAAAGGTATAAAGTATAGTGATATCACAATCGCAAAATCTTAGACTTTCACAAAAACTTTTTCCAAAAGTAATACTTAATCAGAGTATTCTTGCAATACCTACGCTTGCATTGGAGCAGATGATTAAGAAAGAACTTGAAGAAAATGTTTTGCTTGAGGAAGAATCTTCTGATGAAATAAAAGAAGAGGGTCCTGATGATGAGCTTAAGAAAGAAGAAGAATTAAAAAAAGACGACGAAGATGCTTCTGAGAATACAAAGGAAGATGAACTTGACTGGGATGATTATTTCAATAAGGAAGAAATGGATTACGATCCTGCCGAGCACACTTCCAAGGGAACGGCAACTGAATATGATAACGGTAACATTCAGGCAGCATCATTTTTAAATGAAAGTTTAATGCTTCAGCTTCACTTAATTGGACTCCCTCCTAAAAAAGCTTTCATAGGAGAAGAGATAGTCGGCTCGTTAAATGATGAAGGTTATCTCACGACTGAGATAATTGATTTAATTCAGGATATAGATGAAATTAAAAAAGATACAGAGTTCAAAGATACCTTCTTTTCTATTCTTGAAGTTGAAGAAGTTTTAAAAGAATTGCAGGGCTCGCTTGAACCTGCCGGAATTGCTGCAAGAAATTTGCAGGAATGCTTGTCCATTCAGATAGAACGCATTGCAATTGATTCATTTGTGAAAAAAAATGCATTGAGAGTAATAAACGAATTTTTTGAAGAACTCCGTTTAAAAAATTACGAAAAGCTTGCAAAGGAATTAAATACTTCTCTTGAAAAAATAAAAAAGATTTTCGAAGTAATACATAAACTAAATCCAAAGCCCGGACAAACGGAAAGCGGCGTTGCAGAAAGTTATATTTATCCCGATATGATTATTTCAAAAGTAAACAATAACTATGAAATTTATTTGAACGAAAAAAATGTTCCGTCTCTCCGTATAAATAAATCGTATAGAGAAATGTATCAGAGCGGAGATAAGATAGACAAGGATACGAAAGAATTTTTATCAAATAATTTCAATCGCGCAAAGTGGTTTCTTGATGCAATTAATTCAAGAAGACAAACGTTATTAAAAGTAATGAATTCCATTTTGCAAAGACAGTATGTTTTTTTTAATAATGAAGGTGTCGGTTTGCGGCCCATGATTGAAAAAGATGTTGCAGAAGATATTTCAATGGATGTTTCAACGGTAAGCCGCGCAGTGAAAGGAAAATATGTGCAAACGGATTTCGGGATTTATTCTTTAAAATCGTTTTTCAGTAATGCACTTGTAAATGAAGACGGTTACGATGTATCAGCTAAAGAAGCAAAAGATAAGCTGAAGTTTATTATAGATAACGAAGATAAGAAAAATCCTTTCACAGATGATGCACTTGTAAAAGAAATGACCAACGCAGGATATAAAATTGCAAGAAGAACTGTAACGAAATATAGAGAAGCAATGGGACTTGCTAAGGCAAGACTGAGACGAAGCATATAACTCAATTAACAATTAGTAATTAACAATGAACAATTAGTAATTAACAATGAACAATTAGTAATTAACAATGAACAATTAGTAATTAACAATGAACATTTGAAATACGGTGAAGTAGTAACGTGGGAACAAATTTAAAAAATTAATTTAAAAAATTGAAAACAAATAAAATAAATATTAGCAATGAAGATTACAAAGAAAGCAAAAAAACTACTGGTAAAAAAAGTGACAAAGTTAGTAACAAAAAAAGTTGGAAAAATTCTGGCGAAGAAGTTAGCGAAGAAAATAAAATAAATAACAAAATAAGATCGACTACTGTTATAGGTTTGACAAGAAATGGCAAAGCATGTATTGGCAGTGACGGCCAGGTTACTATGGGAAATACGGTTGCTAAGCACACGACAAAAAAAGTAAGAAAAATTTATAATGACTCGGTGTTGGTAGGTTTTGCAGGAAGCACTTCGGATGCATTTACTTTGTACGAAAAGTTTGAATCAAAACTTGAGCAGTACAAAGGAAATCTTTCTCGAGCAGCAGTAGAAATGGCCAAAGACTGGAGAAGTGATAAATATCTTCGCAGGCTTGAAGCATTGCTTGCAGTTGTAGGCAAAGATAAGGCTTACATAATTTCCGGCAACGGAGATATAATAGAACCCGATGACGGTATTGTTGCAATCGGTTCAGGAGGTCCTTATGCTATAGCTGCGGCAAAAGTTTTAGTAAAGTATACTAAACTTTCATCGAAGGAAATCGTTACAGAAGCATTAAATCAGGCAGCTGATTTATGCATTTATACAAACCACAATATTTCAACAGAAGAACTTTAATATTTATACAAGAATTTTAAATTATAATGACAGAAGAAAAAGAAGTAAAGACATCTGAAAAGGTATCGAACAAAAACGGAAAGGCTGATAAAAATATATCGACTGATAAATTAAAACAGCTTACACCATCACAAATAGTAGCAGAGCTTGATAAATATATTATAGGGCAGAATAACGCAAAAAAATCTGTTGCAATTGCATTACGAAACAGATGGAGAAGACAACAAGTACCGGATAGCATGAAAGATGAAATTATGCCGAACAATATAATTATGATTGGGCCAACGGGAGTAGGGAAGACGGAGATTGCAAGAAGAATTTCAAAACTTTCCAACGCCCCATTTATAAAAGTAGAAGCATCAAAATTTACTGAAGTAGGTTATGTAGGCCGAGATGTTGAATCAATGATTCGCGAACTGACAGACTTATCAGTCACAATGGTGAAGCAGGAGAAGTCCGAACTTGTTCAGAAAAAAGCTGAAGTAAATGTAATTGAAAGAATTCTTGATATTCTTCTTCCACCGATGAAAAAGAAAGCGACCGTTGATAGCGATAGAGCGGAAGCTGCATCAGCGGAATTGAGTGAAACTCAAACTGTAGGATTTACTGTGCATGTTGAACCGACCGATGAAAAGTCTGAGGAAACTAATCAAAAGACGAGAGAGAAATTCCGCGAAGATTTAAAATCGGGTAAGCTTGATAACAGAAACATTGAACTTGATCTAACTGCTGAAGCGCCAATGTTGCAAGTGCTGGGTCCTATAGGATTAGAAGAGATGGGATTAAATCTCCAGGATTTATTTGGTAATATGATGCCGAAAAAATCCAAGAAGAGAAAACTTACTATTGCGGAAGCCAAAACAATTCTTGTGCAGGAAGAAGCGCAAAAGTTAATTGATATGGATGCTGCGATTAAAGAAGCAGTTGAAAAAGTACAGAACTCGGGAATAGTTTTCATAGATGAAATAGATAAGATTGCAGGCGGAAGCAAGGCATCGAACCAAAGTCCCGATGTTTCCCGCGAAGGTGTACAGAGAGATTTACTGCCAATAGTAGAAGGCTCAACTGTAATAACAAAATACGGACCCGTGAAAACAGACCATATTTTATTTATTGCGTCAGGGGCGTTTCACGTAGCAAAGCCGAGTGATTTAATTCCGGAATTACAGGGAAGATTTCCGATTCGCGTAGAGCTTAACAGTTTAACTGAAGAAGATTTTTATAATATCTTAACTCAGACGCAGAATGCTTTAATTAAGCAGTACGTGGCATTGCTTGAAACCGAGTCAATCACTTTGACATTTAAAGAAGATGCAATTCGCGAAGTTGCTAAGATAGCTGCTATTGTAAATGAGCAGGTTGAAAACATCGGCGCAAGAAGATTGCATACGATTTTAACAACTCTGCTTGAAAGTATTCTATTTGAAGTCCCGGATTTAATCAAGAAGAAAAAAATTGATATAGATAAAAAATATGTGAACGGTAAACTCGCTGCAATCGTAAAAGACAGAGACCTTAGCAGTTACATATTATAAAATAATTTAAAATGAAAAGAATAAAGTTTTTACTTCCCCTCATTTTAATTTTTATTTCGCTTAACTCTTTTGCGCAGATTAAAACCCGCGAGAGCTCGCAGGCTTATGCAGGGGTAGGGTATTCGTTTGTGATATTCACAAATTCTAATATGACAGATTCATATCCACTTTTTGGAAGCAGCGGAGATTTTTTAAAAGAAGTTAATTTATTCGGAGGAATAAGAGCAAGCAGAAGTTTTGCGCTTGAGCTTTCACCTTCAATAATTTTTTCTAATTCGACAAATAATAAAGGATTTTACTATACGAGTCCTGCGGAGTTTCTTGCTTCAAGTATAAATTTTTATGTGCCGAACACATCTTCGTTTCTGTCTCTGCCCGTAAATATAAAGGCGAAGTATTATCCTTTTACAAAAGATTTAATTTCACGGGTAAGTAATATTTATTTTGGATTTGAAGCAGGGATGACTTATGTTAAAGAAGAATTCAATAATTATATTTATTCAGATAACACAATGACAGGTTTTATCCGTTCGCAGACATATAGCAATAGTTTTTGGAAACCCGACTTCAGCATTTCAATAGGCT
>JBBRQV010000159.1:0-7434 GCA_038225955.1 Ignavibacteria bacterium
TTCTGAAAAACTGGGCTCAAAAGTTAAATCCATCAATCTCGCAATTGTAAATTTTAAGCGTAAGCATGAAGCGATAATTGTTTTTGATCCTGACAATCTTGCGCATCCTCAATTTTTGCAAAAAATAAATTTATACTTTTGTAACGGGTATAAAGCTGTGCAGGGAAGACGTACTGCTAAAAATCTTGATTCTCTTTATGCCTGTCTTGATGCAATGGGTGAGAACTATTATAATTATGTTACCAAGTATGCGCCATTCAAACTCCGTTCATCTTCACCAATTGCAGGTTCGGGAATGGCTATTGATTACGATATATATGTTGACCATTTGAATCACTACGATCAAGGCTCAGATAAAGTAATTGTTGCAGAAGATAAAATACTGCAGGCAGAAATAGTTGCTAAAGGATTTGAAATAGCTTTTGCCCGTGATGCAATTATTTATGATGAAAAAGTTTCTTCCGGTGCGCAGGTTGAAAGACAAAGGACTCGTTGGATAAATTCCTATTTTAAATATTCTAAAAAAGCTGTTCAGATAATATTCCAAGGTTTAATAAATTTTAATTGGAATCAGTTTTTATTCGGACTGAATATTTTCCTTCCACCGCTTTTCCTTCTGATATTAACAAGTCTATTTTTTACTTTTTTAAATTTGTTCATTGATAAACAGATGTTCATTGTATGGCTCTGTGCATTAACAACTTTCTTTTTGAATTTTAATGCAGCATTACTGCTTAGCAATGTTGAAAAAGAAATCTGGAAATCTATGTGGGGCATTCCATTATTTATGTTTAATCAGATAATGGCGCTGCTTAAGATAAAACGCTCCAACAAAGAATTTATGGAGACGGAACATACAGACCTTGTATCCATAGATGATGTTTTGCTAAAAAAGGGAATTAATAATTCTTCAGACAAAATAAAAGTTTTACATACAATTAGGCAGGGTTCATTCGGCGGAGGTGAGACATATCTTTTTAACTTAGTTACCAATTTAGATAAAAATAAATTCGAACCTGTTGTTCTCAGCTTTTCTTCAGGTGCAATGGTAAACGAGCTTCGTAAAATAAATATTAAAACTTATATTGTTAAAACTGAAAGACCATTTGATTTTTCAGTCTATCATAGGGTAAAGCGCATTATGGAAAACGAATGCATTGATATTCTACATATTCATGGAACTCGAGCAGGCAGCAACACTATTATTCAGGCGCTGAAAATGAATTTGATTTCAATGTATACTGTGCATGGCTGGTCGTTTCATGAGGGAGTTTCAGGAGTCATGAATAAGGTAAGAATTTGGAGTGAAAAATTCTTAACCGAGAAAGCCGATTTAGTTGTTTGCGGTTCGCAATCAGATTTATCTACAGGTAGAAGTATTTCTCCTGAAGGAAGTTATAAATTAATTTATAATAGCATAAATACAAATTTATACAATCCTGAGAATGATGTAAAAAATATCAGAGATGAATTTGGATTCACAGAAAAAGATGTTGTTGTATTGTTCATTGCAAGACTAACATATCAGAAGGATCCTCTCACCTTTGTTAATGCGGCAAAATTAGTTTTAGATAAAATTCCGGATGCAAAAATTTTAATAGTAGGGGAAGGCGAGCTCCGAAAAGATTGTGTTGAGCTTAGCAAAACATTGAACATTCACGATAAAATTAAATTTTCTCCATTCAGACAGGATGTTAAAAATGTTCTTTACTCTTCTGATATTTACGTGCTTCCTTCACTTTGGGAAGTTGTGCCGCTTGCTTTGCTTGAGGCTATGGCTATGAAAAAGGCTTGTGTTGCAACAAACATTAAAGGAACAAACGAAGCGCTAAAAGATAGTTTTAACGGTCTTATGTTTGGAGTTGGAAATTTTGTTGAGCTTGCCGATAAAATAATTGCTTTAATTAACGATGGAGCCCAGAGAAAGAAATTTGGCGAAACAGCACGTGAGACAGTTGTACGGCAGTTCGATTTAAAAAAGTTAATTAAAGAGAATGAGCAGGTCTATTCTTATATGGGGCATTTTTAAATTTATGAGGACTGAGATAAAAATTGTTTGCTAAAGATTCATATTGGATGAAATCGGGAATTTACACAATGCTTCAGCGTGTAACTTCACTGTTTACCGGCTTCGGTAGCTTTTATATTCTTGTAAGAATTATGAGCAAGGATGATTTAGGCGCATGGGCACTCTTTGCATCCGTAACTGCGTTGATAGAAGTTGCGCGCGGCGGTTTGATTCAAAATGCTCAGATAAAATACTGCGCCGGAGCTACAGAGGAAGAATATCCGAAAATTCTTACGGCTTCACTTTCGCTTAATGTAATGGTAACAATATTTTCAATCATTGTAATGTGTTCTTTCGCATATTTTATGAGTACTTTATGGCACTCACCACAGTTGGAAAATATGTTTTACCTTTATTCGTTAACAACGTTCATTTTAATTTTATATTATCAGTTTAATTTCATTCAGCAGGCCAATTTAGATTTTAAGGGGATTTTTTACAGTAATCTTATTCGTCAGGGTGTACTTTTCCTTTTCATTGTATTTGCATGGATGTACAATCACGAAATTAAATTGTACGAATTAGTGTGGATGATGTCTCTAGGAGCATTTCTTGGAACTGTTCTTTCTTACTTCTTCGTAAAAAATTACTGGAAGGTTACTAAGAAATTAGAATGGGAATGGGTAAAGAAACTTTTTCATTACGGCAAATATGTTTTCGGTACAAATATTTCATCAATGATTTACACCAGTATTGATCAGATGATGCTTGGTTATCTAATGCCCGTATCTTCTGTTGCAATTTTTAATGCTGCCAACAGAGTTACGAATTTTGTTGAAGTGCCGTTATCATCAGTCGCAGCAATTGTTTTCCCGCAAAGCGCAAAAAGAATCGAAACTCACGGAAAAGAGGCAGTAACATATTTGTATGAACGCTCAGTAGGTTTGTTGGTAGCAATGATTTTACCCGTAACAATTTTTTGTTTAATATTTTCAAAGTGGATAATAATTATAATTGCCGGAAGAGATTATCTTGAAGCAGCACCGATTTTACAAATAATAATTTTAGCAACTTTGATACAACCGTACATAAGGCAATTTGGAACTACAATGGATTCAATTGGTAAACCAAAAACAAATTTTTACTTGCTTGTTTTCATCGCTGTAATAAATATAGGTACAAATTATTTTTTCATTTCAACATTTGGATTAATTGGCGCAGCTTTTGGTACATTAACTGCTTTAATTGTATTTTTAATAATCAGCCAGATTATTTTATATAAAGAGTTGAATATAAAATTTCATCATACTTTTATTTATATGTGGCGTTTTTATGTTGATGGATTTCATATGGGGCTAAAAGTTTTAAAAACTGGTAAACTAAGAGGCTAAGGAAAAGTATATAAATGAAGATTACCGGACGTGACATTGTTGTAACGGGTTTACAGGCATGGGATAATGATATCGGCAGCAATTGTATAAATATTGCAAAAGAATTTGCTAAAGATAACAGAGTACTGTATGTGAATTTTCCGCTTGACCAGCGAACTATTATGAACGGGCGCGGCGACGCCAAAATTCAGAAACGGTTAGATATAATAAAAAATGAACGCGAAGATTTAGAGCAAATTGAGGAAAATATCTGGACACTTTATCCAAAAACAACTATTCAATCCATTAACTGGATTGGCATTGAAGGAATTTTTAACTTTTTAAATAAAAGAAATAACACAAAGCTGGCTTTTCAAATCTCTAAGGCGTTGAAGAGATTGAGATTCAATGATTTTTTTATTTTTAACGATAGTGATATGTTCCGCAGTTTTTATTTAAAAGAACTTTTGAAGCCTGAGCTATACATTTATTACAGCCGCGATAATTTAATTGCAGTTGATTATTGGAAGAAACATGGCATCAGAATTGAAGAAGAGTTAATAAGAAAATCTGATTTGTGTACTGCCAATTCAACATACCTTGCAGATTACTGCAAACAGTTCAACCCGCATTCATATTATGTTGGGCAAGGGTGTGATTTAAGTTTATTCAATCCTTATTTGATAAAAGAGGTACCGGAAGATTTAAAAACAATAAAGAGCCCTGTTATCGGATATGTAGGCGCTTTAGTTGGTCTTAGATTAGATATAAAGTTGTTAGAATTTATTGCAGAGAACCGCCCGCAATGGAATATTGTTCTTATCGGACCCGAAGATGATAATTTTAAAAACAGCAGGCTGCACTCTTACTCAAACGTTCATTTTCTCGGAGCAAAAAAGATGGAGGACCTTCCTCTGTATGTAAAAGGATTTGATGTTTGCATCAATCCGCAGTTGGTAAACGAAGTTACAATCGGAAATTATCCTCGTAAAATAGATGAATATCTTGCAATGGGAAAGCCGGTGGTTGCAACGTCTACTACTGCTATGAAAGTTTTCAAAGATTATTGTTATCTGGCAGAGAGTAAAGAGGGTTATATACAAGCTATTGAATCTGGTTTGAGTACCAATAATGAAGCAGATGAGAAGCGTAGAAGAGATTTTGCAATGACTCATACATGGGAAAATAACGTTGAAGAAATTTATAAAGCTATAAATGAAGTATCAGCTTTGAAAGTAATAGAGGCATTACAATATGGGACTACAGGAAAAAATAAAAAATAACCAGGGACTTAAAAAATTTGTGCTATGGGCTTTGATTCCCAAAAATCAGGCGAAGCCAAGACTATGGGTGAAATGGTTTTTAAATCCTTTCCTTCATAAAAAAGGAAAGGGAGCAACCGTATGCGGCAGAACGCGCATGGATGTACTGCCATTTAATAAATTTTACTTAGGTGTGAATTCCACTATTGAGGACTTTGCTACGATAAATAACGGAGTTGGTGATGTAATAATAGGGGATAGAACACGAATTGGAATCAGTAATGTTGTTATTGGTCCCGTTACAATAGGCAACGATGTTATGTTTGCGCAAAATATAGTTGTTTCAGGATTAAATCACGGCTATGAAGATATTAACACACCTCCTGCAATTCAAAAAGTTTCTGTAAAGCAGATTACAATTTCAGACGATTGCTGGATAGGAGCTAACGCTGTAATTACAGCCGGAGTGACGGTTGGTAAACACTCCATAGTTGCGGCAGGAAGTATTGTAACGAAAGATGTTCCTCCGTTTTCAATTGTTGGCGGAAATCCTGCAAAGTTAATCAAACAGTATAATCCTGAAACAAAAATGTGGGAAAGGATAAAATCATGAATGAAAATACAGATGTAAACGTATTTGAAGGCAAAGGAAATAGATGTGAGAAGTGTGATAAAAAATTAAACCGTTTTGGCACGTGCGATGAATGTGATTATGATATAGATAAAAAATCTTTGATGATTGAAAAAATTTCCATAGCTTTCGCCTTTGTAAGTACATTCGGATTTTTCATAAAAATTCTTTTCTTCTAAATTTTACTAATGCAAAAAGATTTATCTATAATAATAGTAAGCTGGAACACAAAAGGACTTTTGCGAAACTGTCTGCAATCTGTTTATGATGAAACAAAAAAATATTCATTTGAAATAGTAGTTGTTGATAATGATTCGCCGGATAAATCGGCTGATATGGTCCGTGAAGAGTTTTCTGATGTAAAATTAATTGCAAATAAAACTAATAATGGTTTTGCACCGGCAAATAATCAGGGACTTGAAATTGCTAATGGCAAAAATATCCTCTTTTTAAATCCTGATACGGTTGTATTAAAAGGTGCTATCGATAAAATGATGGATTACCTTATTAAAAATAAAGATAAGGGTGTTGGATGTGTTGCATGTAAATTGCTTAACGACGACATGACTCTGCAGAAATCCGTTAATGGCTTTTTCTCACTATGGTCCTCTTTTTTTGAGAACAGATTCTTCGCAGATATACTTGGCAAGCTTAATACAAAAAAAATGTTTATGTCCTTCTGGGACCATAACGATACACGTGAAATTGACTGGGCTTATGGTGCTGTGTTTTTAGTTTCGGAAGAATGTTATAAGAAAGTCGGTATGCTTGACGATAGATTTTTTATTTACGCAGAGGAGATGGATTATTTCATGCGCATAAGAAAAGCAGGATTTAAATCTGTATTCCTCCATGATGTTGAAATTATTCACTTAGGAAAATCAAGTTCACGCCAGCGCAGAGCTGCAATGTTTATACAAAATTATAAAAGTTTATATCTCTATATAAAGAAGCATTACAGCGTTTTCACGTATTACGTTTACAGAAGCCGAGCCTTTATTTTTTTATTCCTGTGGTTAATTATTTACTCCCTAAAATTTATTCTTCACAAGCTTACAGGCAATTCAACAGAAGAAGATACTGAGCAGCTAAAAGTATATTCCGCAACAATTAAATGGCATTTCACTAAAGATAGTTTGATAAGCAAATAATTGTCGAACTTTGAAATAAATATTACCTCTGTCTCCGAAAAAAAAACTCTGCTCGGTTTATTAACCCAAAAAATATTCGGTGAAAAGCTTAATAATTTTCTTGGGTTTTTCTTTCTCATTTTATGTTCATGCTTAATAGCCGCGTTGATTTCCTACGGAGGAATTAAAATCGGCGGAGTGATAGCTGCATTGTTAATTGGCGCTCCATTGATTTTTGCCAGTATGTTCAATCTCAAGTTCGGTATTTCATTTACACTGACGCTATCATTCGTTTTTTTAGGAGCAAAAAGAATACTGGATGATATTCCGCTTGGAATATTAATGGATGTGATGATTGTAGTTATGCTGTTCGGAGTATTTATCCGTCAGGTGAACGATAGAAACTGGGGCTTTGCAAAAGGGCCTATCAGTAAAGTAATTCTTGTTTGGATATTATATATATTACTCGAAGGAGCGAACCCATGGGCAGAATCCAGACTGGCATGGCTTTATACAGTACGCGGTCTCGGAGGATTTACATTAATGTACTTTCTTCTTATGTACGCTATCGATTCAAAGAAATTTATTTTCTGGTTGATAAAACTCTGGATTTTGTTAATGATCTTGGCAATGATATACGGATACAACCAGGAATTTTTTGGTCTGCAATCGTTTGAGCTGAACTGGATAATGTCAGACCAGGGAAGATATGCCTTGCTCTTACAGGCAGGGAAGTTCAGAATGTTTTCATTCTTCTCTGACCCGCTTGTATATGGATTCTCAATGTGTTTTACTGCAATGCTTTGTTTTGTTTTAGCAGGAGGACCTTTTAGAATTCACAAAAAGATTTTGCTTTATGTCCTCGGCTGTTTAATGATGTATGGAATGTTATTCTCAGGAACCCGCGCGGCATTCATTTTACCTCCTGCAGGTTTTTTATTTTACTCAATCGTTACATTCAAAAAAAATATTATTATTACGGGAGGCATCCTGTTATTTGTAGTAATGGTACTGTTAAATATACCTTCTTCAA